>RDZR01000057.1 GCA_004294095.1 Verrucomicrobiota bacterium | reverse complement strand
GAGTTTTAAATCCCATTCTCGCAGAGGAACCTTGTGGACAACTCTCCTCGTGCTGGCCCTGAGGTTCACCTGCTACCCACTAAATTCTCAGATGTGCCAAAGTTTGCTTGACCCAAGGAGTGTGATTTGCTATGGTCATTTTAAGTTTTCTTACGATTAAAGCCAATCTGATCCAGCAAGAGGTCAGATTTTCTGGACTAGCTATATCTCTAACGACCAAATTTAAACTCAGGTAAAAACCATGCCCGTTCAACCAATCACCTCGTCAGGTTACGAACTCGATTTGTCCCCCGAAGCCTTCGGCGAACTTACGGCTAGCGATGACCTCATCACGACGGGCGATTTTCCCGCCCTTCGCGAGCGCATGCAAACGGATGGCTACTTGTATTTACCCGGTTTGCTCGACGCCGAGAACGTGCTCGAAGTGCGACGCCTCGTCACCGATCGTCTCGCTGCCGAGAACTTGCTTGACCCCAGATATCCGAGCATCGAGGCCATTTCTAGCGAGAACGCCGACACCAAATTTCGACCTGACCTGGCCCTGAACAACCCGCCACTCCAAAGGCTACTTTATCAAGGCGAGATGATCGACTTTTTCACCCGCTTCATCGACGAAGAAGTGTTGCACTTTGACTTCACATAGTTTCGCGCGGTCTCGCCTGGGAATGGCACACCGCCCCACTGCGACGTCGTCTACATGGGACGCGGCACGCATCGCCTCTACACCGCATGGGTGCCGATGGGCGATGTTCCGTTGGAGCTCGGAGGTTTGATGATCTTGGAAAACTCGCATCTTCAACAAGAGAGACTCAAAAATTATCTCTCCCGCGACGTGGACAGCTACTGCGCGAATCGTCCCAGTGGAGACGCAGTCGCTTCGGGCGAAAAGACCTTCCCTTGGAGCGGTAACCTCGCCAAAAATCCCGCCTCGTTGCGGGAGAAGCTCGGTGGTCGCTGGCTCACGGCCACAAAATTTCGCATGGGCGACGTGTTGATCTTCACCGTGCAAACCGTCCACGCCAGCTTGGATAACCAAACCCGTGCCTTTCGCTTCTCCAGCGATTCCCGCTACCAATCCGCTACCAATCCGCTGCTGAACCCGCCGATGAACGTTGGATCGGCAGTCATCCTGTTGGCCACTCGCTCGCCGGAAAAAGGGGGCGCATTTGTTGAGTGCCGATTTTACAAATCCCGGCAGGCCCTAAGTCATCGTATTTTTCAACAACGCTGTGATGGAATCCTGTCGTTTAATGCGCGAATTCAAGCGGCCAGCGCAAACAGTGGAATTGAGTTATAAATATCATATGGTGTTTGGTAAGCAATGCACTTGCTTGGGCGGCGTATTGAGCTCAGTAGAATGATACTGATAAATAATGGAAACGGTCTTTGAGCCAGAAAGAATGATGCCCGGATGATGACACGATCTGTGATCATGGGTCACGGGATTAAAGAAGAGAGTTGAGAGTGGGCGGGACGCCCACGCTCCTTGTGTTAGAAAACTGCGCGGCTCGTCACTCAGCTGCGAGGTATTGGGAAAATCTCTGAATGCTCTGGCAGGATCCGGATTTTGTATCGACATCGACCATCACGCCGCACAAGCGCACCGCACCGGTCGCAATCGGAAAACGAGTAGGCAGGCCAGTTTTGAAGCGCCAAACGACTGACTCGATGTTGCGCCCGAGCACTGAATCATCCGGCCCGCACATGCCTGCGTCTGTTAGATAACCGGTGCCTTGTGGAAAAATCCGCTCATCGGCTGTTTGCACATGGGTATGTGTGCCGACGACCAACGAAACTTTTCCATCTAACATGCGGCCCATCGCAATTTTTTCACTCGTCGTCTCGGCATGATAATCTAACACAATGACGTGAACGCCTTGCTCGCGCAATCGCTCAACTTCTTGCTCAACGATGAGGTATGGATTCTCGAGAGGAGGTTGGATGAAAGATCGCCCTTGCGCCTGAATCACGGCGACTTTCCCCTTCTCAGTTTCTAACACCACACTGCCGCCACCGGGGGTGCCGAGTGGATAATTGATCGGACGCAGCAAGCGTGGCTCAGTCGCAAAATAATCGACGATTTCCTGCTGGTCCCACACATGATCTCCGGTGGTCACGACGGCAGCTCCTGCTCGCATCAGATCGATGCAAATTTTTGGGGTAATCCCGCGGCCGCCGGCAGAATTTTCGCCATTGACGATGATGAAATCGATCATTTCAGACTGCTTGAGCAATGGCATTTGTTCCATCACCGCCTTGCGCCCGATTTCGCCTACAATATCACCTAAAAATAAAATGCGAATCAATGACATGAGCGACGATAAGTTACGTAATTACGCGCGTAGAATTGATTGCTTTATGATTTGTATCAACTCAATTAGGCCATGAAGTTTATTTCGAGTCGTTGGCTTCCAATCACGCTCGTCGCGGTCGTTTGTGGCGTTTCGATCGTTGCGTGGTGGCATCATCAGACTACCGATGACCAGGCGGTAGAAGCGCCCGTGAAGCCGCCGCGGATCCCTCTATCAGCTTTATCCCCTGCCCCGGTTTGGTCTCTGTTAGATATTTATCAAGAATCCATCAGCCGCGAGAGATTCCAACAATTGGTTGAGGAGATTTATGTGACTGGCGATGGCTGGAAAGAATGGTTAGAGATACAAGAAGATGCCGCAGTGATTCTAACAGGACTGCCATCACCGAAGGATCGCTACGTGCTAAAATTTTCCGAACAAGCGCCGCGATCTGCACCACGTTTTTGGCGCACGGCAGATGAACTTCCACCGACGACAGCGGATCGACCGCTCCAAGATTTACACATTGCCATCGATCCTGGGCACATCGGCGGAGATTGGGCAAAGGTCGAAGAACGTTGGTTCATCGTCGGCGATGGCAAACCAGTGATGGAAGGCAACATGACCTTGGACGTGGCACTGCTCATGAAGCCACGACTCGAAGCACTTGGGGCCAATGTTAGCCTCATCCGTGAGAAAAATGAACCGCTCACACTGCTGCGTCCTGCTGATTTGTTAGAAAATAATGTGGCCACGGCACCGAATCCAAGTGGCATGAGTCCGCAAAAATTGGCGGAGCGGCTTTTTTACCGCACGGCGGAAATTCATGCACGGGCGCAGAAGGTGAATAACGAGATGCGGCCGGATTTGGTGCTCTGCTTGCATTTCAATGCCGAGGCGTGGGGCGATCCAAACCACCCGAGATTGATTGATCGCACGCATTTTCACATTTTACTGCACGGTGCCTATAGCTCGGACGAAACAAAACTGTTAGATCAACGGCATCGCATGGTGCAAAAGCTTCTCTCCGGCAGCCACGACGAAGAGCTGCGCGTGGGCTCGACACTGGCACGCGAATTCGCACGCACGTCTGGCTTGCCTGCCTATCAGTATCCACCGCTGTCCTTCGCGGTGCGGGAAATCAAAGGTGAGCCGTTTTTGTGGGCAAGAAATCTGTTAGCAAATCGTTTGTTTGATTGCCCGGTGCTCTATATTGAGCCTTACGTGATGAACTCGACGATTGATTATGCGCGAATTCAAGCAGGAGATTATGACGGGCTGCGAGAAGTGAGTGGGAAAATGCAGCCTTCCATTTTTCGCGAATATGCAGACGGGCTGGTGCAAGGATTGAAGCTGCATTACTTGCATGCGAGGAAGCTGAAAACCATTCCTTAAAAATGCTGATAAAAACTTGTGCATGCGCTCAGAGCGTCTGAACTTGCGGCAACTTATGTATGATTTTGACTCAGTTATTCCACGCCAAGGCAGCGGCTCCATCAAGTATGATCGCCGCCCGGAGCTAGATCCATTTTGGGTGGCAGACATGGACTTTGCCTCTGCGCCAGAAATTCTAACAGCAATTCACCAACGCGTGGATCACGGGATTTTCGGCTATGCGCAGGCCCACGCTGGTCTTGAATCCGCGCTTGCGGATTATCTGCTCAAGCGCCGTCACGCGTCGGTTCCCAAAGAACAAATCGTGCATCTTGGTGGATTAGTTCCGGCGCTTTCACTTGCTGGCCGCGCGTTCTGCAAGCCCGGCGATGCGGTGATGACGTGCACGCCGGTCTATCCGCCATTTGTAGGAATCCATCACGATGCTGAGGCCGAGCTGGTGACGGTGGATCACCGCATGGTGCAGGGCCGCTGGGAAATGGATTGGGAGGCGATGGAGCAAGCAGTGCATGCAAAAGTGAAGTGCTTTTTACTCTGCAACCCACAAAATCCGTTAGGGCGAGTTTTCACGGCGGATGAGGTGGTGCGCTTGGCCATGTTTTGCGAAGCACACGATCTGGTTTTGGTTTCAGACGAGATTCACTGCGATCTGATTTTTGATGAATTGGCCACGCCGCATTTCTCAGCGCTGAACCTAACAGAAAATTTGCGCAAGCGGACGATTACCCTGCTTTCACCCAGCAAGACGTGGAACATCGCCGGCCTCGGATACGCCTACGCGGTGATTCCAGATGAGACGCTGAGGCGGAAATTTAGTGCAGCGCGCGGCCATACATTATCGGAAATTAATGCACTTTCATACTATGCGGCAGAAGCGGCCTACCGCGATGGCGAGCCGTGGCGTGAAGCATTGATGCGTTACTTGGCGGTAAATCGCGCTGAATTACTCAGCACCATCGAGCGAGATTGCCCAATGCTCAAGGTGCATGCAGGCGAGGCAACTTATCTGGCATGGATCGATGCGCGTGAGCTGGGTGTGGAAAATCCCGCATTGCACATCGAGAAAAAAGGCGGACTTTATCTATCAGATGGAAAATTTTTCGGTTGGCCCGGCTGGGTGCGTTTCAACTTCGGCTGCCCCCACTCGCGGCTACGCGAAGGGCTTGCACGTTTGATCGCCGCCGTGAATTAGGCGATTGATTCAGAGTGCCTCGCGAGTGATGTGCACTGCCACGCATTCCGTATTGGGTAAAATTTTCTTTTCCACCGTGATCGAGACGCGGGCGAGCGGGTGATTCCCTAACAGATAGTCAGCCGCATCGAGGGCGAGGGTTTCGATCAATTTTCTAGGCCGTGAAGATGCTAATTTTTCCAACTCGATGGAAATTTGGTGATAATCGATTGTGCGCGAAATTTCATCCCGCAGGCCGATCCACGGCTGCGAGGGCACCATCATCACCGTAAGCCAAACGTCCTGCGGAGAGGCACGTTCTTCGTCCGGCACTCCGATGTGAGTTGAAACGCGGAGACGACGAATTTCAATGGCATCATGCATCAGGTGTGGGCAGCAAAGAGTGGTGTTGGATGTGATCTAACAAAAATTTAGTCGCTTCATTAAGAGGCAAATCATACGCATCTAACAGATTTATCCAACGATACTCCGTCGCTTCGTGATTGAGAACCACTTCGGTGGATTGCGCGTGAGCGAGATAGTTGAGCAACACAAAATGCTGCGAGCGCATGAACTGAGGAGAATCGATGGAATCTTGCGCGAGGACAAATTGCACGCGGTCGATTTCGATGCCGGTTTCTTCGAGCATTTCGCGTTGGAGCGCGTGGAGCATCGTCTCGCCGCGTTCTATTTTCCCGCCGGGGATGCCCCAAAGGTTTTTCCATTTCGGAGTTTTCACCAACAAGATTTCGGCATGATCATTGTAGAGCAGAGCGCCCACAGTGACCGTCGGGCGATGTTGATCGAGACGCAGACTCCAGAGGTCTTTGAGGACTTTCAAATCAGGCACTGTTAGATCCGGCCGGGCGGCGGCAAGGACTTCCGCGTGATTGTAGCCGGTCAGCACCGCGATGGATGAGACGCCGCCGTGGCGGGCAGTTTCCACATCGTGAGTCATATCGCCGACGAAGGCGGTTTTTTTGGGGTCTAAATGGTGGTGCGCGATGATTTGATGAATCACCTCACGTTTATCGAGCACTCCGGAATAGGTGGCCTCAAAATGGTGGGCCAAGCCAAAGTCATGAAGCTGGCGCTCGAAGGCGATGGTGTCCATGGAAGTGAGCACAAACGAACGAATCCCAAGTGCCGAGCACCACGCTAATTTCTCGGCGGCATGCGGCAAAATTGTCACCGGAGTGAGTGCCTGATCGAATGCGGGGCGAAAGTGAGATTCCAACTCCGCGAGAGGAATATCCGGCAATACTTCCGCGTAAAAATCCATATACGGCAGGCGAAAGCGGCGGCGGAATTGCTCACGATCCATGGCTGGCAATCCATAAATTGAAAGCACATGATTGGTGGCTTCTAACACTGGTCCAAGGTCATCCACCAGAGTGCCGGACCAATCGAAAATTAAGTTTTGAAACATCAGCCTAAGGAAAATTGGATTGAGCGAATCGCTTCTGCACCCAAAACAGACTGCAATCGTTTTAAAAGCAAGGGTTTCATTTGTTCTAAATGATGGCGCATCGTCGGTTGAGTCACGCGCAAGATGAGATGCCCGTTGCGAATGGAAACGGGCGCGGAGTGGCTAGCGACTACCTCGCCTGCGAGTTTTTTCCATGCATCGATGACTTCTTGCTGGAGCAGCCCGTCTTGCATGCCCGAGGCACGTAAGATCGAATCTAACATATCTGCCGCGCGGTGAACACCCGCGTGGACATCCAATGGTTCATCACATCCATGCCACTCTGCCAAAACGCGTTTGGCAAGTGGGCTAAGACGCGGATTTGAACTCATGATGCAATGAGTGCGCTGAACTTAACTCTCCCCATCCTCGCCGATCGCCTCCACTGGGCAACCTTCGAGTGCTTCGCGGCATTGCTCCACCTCTGCATCCGTCGTTGGCTGCTTAAACACGAACGAATATCCTTCATCGTCCGCACGGGTAAAATTATTGGGCGCAGTTTCGCGGCAAAGATCGCAATCGATGCATTGGCTATCGACGTAAAACTTGCCTGCTACATTCTCAACATTTTTATCTTCTCGATCGGCCATGGCTATGAACTAAAAAATTGTCGACATGCGATGGACTTGGAAATTGGAAAATACAACCGTATTTTTACTGATCATGCCAGATTTCAGATTCTCGCTGGTCATTCTAAAATTTGAGGTTAAACTCTTTCACTCACATGTCCGGCGACTCACCACTATCATCCAGATCTCCGCAACTGCCACCTCGGCATCGTCCAACTTTGGGAAATTTGAATAAAAATACCATTGATACTGGTCTTTGGGATGACATCGAGGACATCGACGATTTGGAATTGAAACCGTCGCAGATTGCAACGGAAACAAAATTGCCCAAGCCTCGTCCATCCTTTGAAAGTCAAAGCATAGAGGCAAAACCCGCTTCGCAAAATATTCCGGCTGCCCCTCGCCACAAAGATGCGATGATGACAAACATCACCCGCGCGAAGCCCGGTGAGAGAAATCCATTAAACAAAACGACGGCGCCGCTTGCTAGAGTTGGAGATATTGATGATTTGTCCGACTGGGACGACGTGCCAGCCACACCTCGCGGCAAAAAAACACCACTTGAAAAACCCCCCTTAACCGCACCTGAAACGGCCGAGGACAATGAAACGAAAAGTGAAAAATCCAGCACTGCAGAAATTCCAGAAGTCGAGCTTGCGCAGAATGATTACGCTAAAGACGAACCGGCTGAGGCACAAAGTGAGGATGAAATGGTTCCCGAAAAAGTGGATTTAGGCTTTGGTGAATTTGTCGAAAAAAAACCGCTAGCTGAGCCTGATCCGAGCGCGTGGAAACAGTCGCTTCGAATCTCTACGCTTGAGGGCGTAGGCCTGTCGCTAATGGTTCTGATTTTGTTAGCGAGCTCCGTGATATTTGTCGTGGCAGGTATCAACCGATTACCCAAAATCGAAGAACCTGCCGTTGCAGCAGATTTCCCGATGAACGGTAAATCGATCACCATCCAATCAGTCGAGACATTTTGGCGTAAGCCGATTTCCACTGGCGAAAATGCAGATACCTTCCGGCGCGGCAGCGTGCTTTTACCCGTCATGGAAATTTCTTGCAGCAAAGGCAGCGCAGCGCTGCGCATCATCTTTCGTGATTCTGAAGGCACGGCCATGGGCGACACGAAAGTCATCAATCTGCGAAAAGAGCAAAAAGTCCAAGTGGTTGGGACAGCTGGGTTTGAAGAGATCGGGCTATTCACTTCATACCGTGCGGGGAATGAAAAGCCATGGACCATTGAAGTCTATGAAGCATCTTCGATAGATGGGTCGGGTAATTTTGTCTCTTTGTTTAAGACAAATATTTCGATTAACCAACGCTGATCTCCATTTTCTACGCCATATGCCGAATGAAGAATTTCAACCCGTCGTGCCCCACGAAGGATGGCATGTATTGCATCTTTTCTATCAGATAGATCACTCACAATGGGCGCTCTACAGTGAGGATGATCAACGCCACGCGAAAACGCAGCTCAGCGAGTTGGTGCAAGAAATACGCTCCACCCCAGACACCCATCTGTTAGTCTATGCGGTGGTCGGCCCTAAGGCAGATTTGGGCTTCATGCTGCTTACCCCAGATTTGCAAGTGGCCAACGCCTTTGAGAAGCAACTTAGCCTTTCGCTTGGGCCAGAAATTTTAATTCCGACGTATTCGTATCTTTCACAGACTGAGGGTTCTGAATACACCACCACCCGCGAGCAATACATCGAAGAAACTTTAATTGCCGAAAAATCGCTCGATCCCAAGAGCACAGAATTCGCTAAGGCACTCCAAGAGTTTGAGGACCGCATGGCGCATTACCGCCAGCATCGCCTCTATCCGGTGCTGCCGGATTGGCCGGTGATATGTTTTTATCCGATGAGCAAGCGGCGCCAAGGAAATGACAATTGGTATTCGTTAGATTACCCGACACGACGCCAATTGATGGCAGGGCACGCAAAAGTCGGCAGGACGTATTCTGGGCGCATTCTTCAACTCATTACCGGCTCAACTGGACTTGATGAACACGAGTGGGGCGTCACTCTGCTCGCGAAAAATACCAGCGACATCAAAGCAATCGTTTATGAAATGCGCTTTGATGAAGTCAGCGCGCGCTATGGCGAGTTTGGCGATTTTTACATCGGCCTGCAGCTTCCGCTCGATGCCCTGTTCCGCAGAGTTTGCCTCTAACAAAATTGCGCTAACCTTCCTAAGGTGCCTGATAGACACTCACAGGCCCGATGCCACTGCCTTGAACCCGCCGCAACTTTTCAACCGCTCTTGCCACTCGCTGAGCTGCTTCTTGTGCTTCTTGCAACGTGTTCAAGCGTGAAAAACTAAACCGCAAGCTAGTCTTTGCCTGCTCCGCAGAAATTCCCATGGCGAGCTGCACGTGAGATGGCTTTTGCTTGCCCGTCATGCATGCGGAACCTGCGGAACATGCCACGCCGAGATCATCTAACAGAATGAGCATGCCCGAGGCATCGCATTTTGAAAATGAAAGATGGCTGGTATTGGGCAATCGAGAAACGAGATCACCATTGCGCTGCACTCCGCTGACTTTTTCTAACAAAAAAGTTTCAAACGCATCCCGCATTTGTGCCAAACGTGGGATATGTTCAGCGTTCTCCAAAGCACGAATTGCCAATTCCGCCGCGACACCCATGCCGACGATGGATGCGGTATTTTCCGTGCCGCTGCGCCGCCCGCTTTCTTGTCCCCCACCCCACAACATCGGGCGGAACTCGATTCCTTCCCGCACAAACAAAGCGCCGACTCCTTTGGGCCCGTGGAATTTGTGCGCAGAAATTGAGAGAAAATCCACTCCCAGCTGCCTGACATCGATCGGCAACTTGCCAACCGCCTGCACCGCATCACTATGCACTGGAATGCCTCGTGCATGTGCCAATCGGACAATTTCTGCTAGAGGCTGGAGCACGCCCGTTTCGTTATTTGCCAACATCACCGAAACCCAACTGGCCTGATCTAACTGAATTTCAAAATCTGTTAGGTCAAGCACGCCATTGGCCATGACCGATGCACGCAGCGGCGGGTTGCGCATTTGCTCTGCACAGCGCAGGACGGCGCTATGCTCAATCACCGATGTGATGCCTCTGCGCTCGCCATAAACTTGCTCCATCGATAAAAGAGCGGCATTCGCGCTCTCTGTGCCACCGCTTGTGAAGACCATTTCCTCCGCCTTTGCATTGAGTAAACGAGCAACTTGCTCCCGCGCGCGATCGATGGCCTGCCTCGCCTGCTTGGCACCCGTGTAAGAACCAGACGGATTGGCATGATGCGTTTTGAGCCATGGCAACATCGCATCCAGCACCTCAGGGTGCAGAGCCGTCGTCGCATTCGCATCAAGATCGATCACCCAGCGAGCATCCGATGCATGAACAAAATTTCAATCCATATTCGGAACTCACGCTCAGAAACGCAGGAATTCCATCAGTTGCTCTAACGATTGATTTCCATATCGCCAAGAAGCGTCTGCCGCCATCGCCGCAACGCGGATCCACTCTTGACCAAAATCGGCAGCTCGATCCAAAGGTGACTCCGATGCCAGACACAGCAGTAGCGAAACGACTAACAGATTTGCCAAATAAATCACTGCCAGCGAAAGCAAGGTGCCGTTGTCCTTCAAATCCGGTTGCTCGCCAGGAATCATCCACAGCGTCCAGACCAAATGAAACATCCACGTCACTCCCAGCATGCCGTAAAGCAAAGTATCCCACCTGTCACCAAACCCCGCCCAGTGCTTGGCGAGCGCATAGGCCAAGGCAAAAACCACC
Source organism: Verrucomicrobiota bacterium (assembly GCA_004294095.1). Taxonomy (GTDB): domain Bacteria; phylum Verrucomicrobiota; class Verrucomicrobiia; order Verrucomicrobiales; family Akkermansiaceae; genus Luteolibacter. The sequence continues at coordinate 22,433 of RDZR01000057.1, read as the reverse complement.
GTCCAAAACGGCACAAAATACGGCGAGAGCGAAATCAATAAATTGCTCTTATTGGTCGTGATGTAGCCTCCTTCCGTGCTGACGTGGATGTCCATTACCCGCCCCATGCACAATTTTACGAACACCACATGGGTCAACTCATGGCCCAAAACATACAGAAAAAGAAACTGCTTCCTCAGCAATCCTGAGGCAAACCAACCCACCATCAGCATCCCACCCACCGCAAAATACCAGAACTCCGCTGCCTGCCAGAGGCCTTGCGCTAACGTTGCATGAAATAGTTGGGAGAATAATGTCCACGTCGTAATGTAGCAGAACGGCAACAGAATCAATGCGATAAGCCAGCGGAACGATCGTTTGAATAGATCGATTGATTCAGGCGCATCAAACGTTTGATCCATTTCTGCAATCACCGCGAGCACAGATTGACGCTGGCGCAGGTTGCCACGGCGGTTGAGTTGAAGCTCGGCAGAACGATTGGCCTGCTGGAATAAACTGGCAAATGAGATACGTTCGCGGCGCTGGTTCGTCGCGTGGCGTTGGGGTGCGGTTCGAGGGATTTTGGAACGGCCTGCTGCCATAAGAGAATATGGCCCAAACTATTTCGGAAAAGTTAAAGAATCAAGCTTCTTTTTCTAAGGAATTAACCGCGAGCATTCACGCGCAAAACGCCGTCCGTAAGGATGCGGGCGCGCAAGCCACCGCGGCAATGTTCTTTCAAAAAAGCTTCCGCGCCAGGAGCGATCGCTTGATCCATCCAATAACACGGCGCGCATTCTTCTGAGCCCTCGAACTCGACACCTTGAAGAGAAAAACGGCGGCCAATCCATTGGCTAAGATCCACCCCCGAGACCAACACATTTCGGCGGAAAAGCGAAGCGCACAGCTCGGGGAGATGCAAATGGTTCATCAGCGCTAGGCGCACTGCTTCGTCAAAAAATGTGATTTGGCCTTTGTAGTCAGGCTTAAAATCAAAGTAACGATCTCCTAACAACCCTTTGCCGGCGATGCAGACGATTTCCTCTGCGGCGCAAATGGGATTTTGCAGCGCCTCTTGCCCGTGGCGACCGCGAAAATTATTTTCTGGAGAAATCCAAATTTGGTGAATCGAAGCGTCCCACGCGGGTGAGATAGCAGCAGGAATCGGCGCGCCCGTTGCGGCAGGCAAGGCGTCTGGCCCGACCCACTCCGAACTGCCGTCGAGGTAAGTTTCCTTTTTCCAAATTGGCAATTCGTATTTCAGGCGCTCCATGATCACCCGAGTTGCCTCAAAAGCAGCCTGACGATGCGCCGATGCCACCGTCACCCGCACCGCTAAATCGCCAATGGCCAAGTGGCCTGTGCGATGAATCGCGCGCACTCGAAGCAGCCCGTATTGATCGAAGGTTTCTTGCAAAATTTGCCTACCAACTTGTGCGGCCAGCACGCCATGGGCTTGATATTCCAGCGCGGAAACGGCTCGACCCACGTTGTGATTTCGCACCCGCCCATCAAAAGTAAGCACGGCACCTGCCGCCGGCTCGTCCGAGATGGAAGCATCGACGATCGGCGTGTGAGACAAGGAAAAATCAATTTGGTCATCCATAGATTTGAGAATCAGCCGCCCGACATCGGCGGCAGCCAAGCAATGCGTGCTCCATCGTGCAAGGAATAATCCCACGGCACAAAAACATCATCCACCGCCACGCGGAGGTGCTTCATTTCCACGCCGAATTGGAATTTTGCGGAAAGTTCTAGAAAAAGCTCTGCCACCGTCGCTGCCGAGCTAGCAAGGCATTCTTCCGCCAATCCTCGCTGATCAGCCAGCATTCCGTAGTATGTTAGATGCAACTCACGCACGCGTGGAAGCATCGTGCACTCAGCATTTTTTGCCAAACGAAAAAATCTATGGAGCCAAACGAAGACGCATGAATTGCTGCGGGTTGCTGCGCTCTGGTTGAGCGGCACGGTAGGTCATCGTGGCGGTGCCATCGTTGTTATTGACCGTGCTCACCGGCACGACCTGTGCTGAAGTGCTGTCCCAAGTGGCAAAATCGAGGCTAAGCTCGACGATGTAATTGACTCCATCGGCGGCAAGATTTCGACGGTGGCTGAAAGTGAGATATTGATCAGGCACGCCAGCGACCACGTGCGTTGCAATCGTGGCCGACGGAGAAAATGCGGATGCGGGATTGCCTTGACTGGAGCCAAGGCCGAATTCAAGGAAATCGCTGAGGCCATCGCCATCCGAATCTCCGGCTGGACTACCGAGAAATGCCGGACCTGCCGCTGCACCTGGCGTGCCGCCCATTTGGGCACTCGCTCGCCATGAGCTTGGATTGTCAAAGGGCAGACCAGAGGCAGGGTTATTCAAGACCAAACTGTAACCGCTGCTTGCGGGTGGCCATGGTGCGGTAACTCCGTAGATGAGATTAGAAATGATGCTGGCATTGGCAGCAAGCAGAGTGAGACGCTCCCCGCCGTTATTCAAATTCCCACCAAACTGACCAGTCACGTTCGGAAGTGTGCCGTAGCGCAGGGTGAAGGCTGCACTATTTCCAGCAACGACGATCCGAGCACCCGGAGCTAAGATGCGCGAACTTGGAGCGACCGAATCAAAGTCAAACGTAATTCCCACGGTAAAATCGCAGCCGCTGAGATCAACGTTGGTCTGGCTGACGTTGAGCAGCTCGATGTATTCAAAATCGCTCGCGGCGAATCCGGCGGTGATTTCGGCCGCATTCGGTGCAGAAGGAGAATAGTGGATCTCGCTGATGACCAAATTGGCCGAGCTTGCTGGCGAAGCACCGACGACGAAGCTCGCACTGGTCATTGGCGACCATACGCCACCGGAAAGTAAGCGGGCGTTGATCACGCCAGAAGCACTGAGTGTGATTGGCCCGCTGTAGGAAATTGCTGAAGGTGAAATCGCGTTCGGCGTAGGGCTGGAGCCTGCGGGATCATTGCCATTAGTCGTGTAGTAAAGAGTGCCTCCGCTGGCGTATGAATAGCCCGCCGGTGCTGAACCGCTGAAGCGCGAAATCACCAATTGGGTTCCTGAACTCACTGTGCCGCCAGATTGGCTGAAAAATGGTGGGCGATAAATCACGCTGCCCGCAAAATTTTGATCATCAATCCATAGTAAGCGCTCGCTCAACCAGTTTTTCATGTGCTCAACTTCGCCAGGTTGGTTGGAAGAATTGTTGCCATTGAAGGTGGTCCGCGTGTCAAACCCAGGTGCATTCGGCCAGAGGTAAGTGCCAAGAACCGGATATTTCCTAAAGTGACGCATCGCGGCATTTTCCGTCAATGGACCAAGTGGTGGCATGTTGTTGGTGACGGGCGTCGTCGAGCCATTCAGCAGCTCTGATGTTTGTGCATCGATGCGATTGAGAATGCTGGCGGTGCCCCAAAGCCCGCGCCGCATTTCCCAGTAGCGGTCCCAGTGACGACGAACGTAAGAGACATCTTGGTGGAGGCGAGGATACCAATAGTAATCGACACAGCAGAGCTGAGGGTAATACCAACCAGTCGGCTGCGAACCTTCCAGAAAGTCTGCATTGGAAAGGGAAAGGTTATAATCCCAAATTGGCAGTGCTTTGATCTTCTCTCCACGATCTTTGGTGAAATACTGGCTGATGCGGTAGCCATCGATTTGTTTGGTGATTTCGACCCACCATTGATTATCGATGAAAGAATCCACATCGATGTAGGCGGCATAGCCTGCCGTTGGATTGTCAAATGCGGGACCATAGAGGGCATTTTCAAAATCGCTCAAGTAACCCTGCAGATAATTCTGTTGGGCAGGATTCCAAACATCGGGTGAAAAGCCTTGGAATTCGATGCTGGGGTAAGAGCTATTTCCTGGCGTGACCAAGGTGGAGTTACCAAAGCTCGGTTTGTCCTTTCTGAAAATGTAGCCGCCGGTAATCATCGCCGGATCCGTCGTTAACGAGTTGAGTTTCTGCACGTCAACCCGATCGGCATCCCGTTTGATTCTTTCCGTCAAGACGTAAACTCCCTTGTAATCATCCGCGCTTACCGCTTCGTCGTCTTCTTGATTGAAGAAAACTTCCACGAAACGCGTGCGCATGGCACTGCCATTTCCACGAAAATCGCGCATCGTTTGGTAAGCGGTGTAGTTGCGCATTAACGTTTTATCGGTGAATGGCCCGTGGAGCACCCAATCACTTTCGGACGGCATTCCTAAAATACTGACATCCTTGTCCTCATTCTCATTATCCCAAATTTCCCATGCATAGCTGCGCTGATCAAATTCGGCACTCGTTTCGCCTCGCACGCGGGTTCCACAGCGATTTTGCATATCCACTTTACCGGTGATCAGAGCGCGATTGGACGCGAGAGGATCACGATCCAAGACCACCGCATAACTGGAGCGATATGGGCGATTTCCAGATTGGTTAAACTGATCCACGGGAATGCCAAAACTATCAAAGACTATGATGGGTAGGTGCGAACTAAAAGGCATTCCAGATCCGTTGTAATTGGTCAGTGAGGCATCGAGTTTTAGATAAGTGAGACTTTTTATCTCACCAGGAAGTGACCCGCTTAGATAAACACGAGCGCGTAGATTGGTGGTCTCACTAATGGTAAAGTTGCTGCCAGGAGTCCATACGGGGGAGATCACCGAGGGAGCTGTGTTATTCATCGTGTAGCGAATCACAGCACCCGCCGCAGCCGGTGCTTGGAATGTGACTTGGAACGATGATGAAAAAAGCCCACCTACGGCTGGCTGGCCGTCACGCAAGAATACAACATCCTCTGCAGGACCGCTGGCAGCTTGGATTGAGGCGTTTTTGCGCCCAGGCGTTGGCGATTCAAGAAATCCGAACGTTGCTGGTGGTCCTTTCAAGCCGTAGGCATCATCTACAAATTGAGGTCCATAATTAAACTCACTCGCCACCGACGCATTTGGACGGATCAACGCGATGGTGCCGCTGTTTTTGGCCAAAGAAAAATTCGTATGCAAGGGTCTGAGTGGATTGCTACGATTTTTTCCAGAGCAATAAATCACGACATGGCCATAAGGTGGAATACTAAAAGCAGGAAGTGGCCAACCGGCGCCCACGGTGGTGTTGCGAAGTTGCCAGCCGGACATCGAAGCTGTCGCATTTTGCCCATTGTAAATTTCCACCCAATCTGGCGAATCCGTATCCTCATCTTCTAAAGAATCGCTATTGTCTGCCAAAAACTCTGAGATCACGGGTCCACCAGTCTCGAGCGGGATACTCGTGGTGGTTGTGACCAAAAGGTCATCAATAATCATCGTTTGAGTGGCTCCTCCAGTGCGAGCTGAAAAAGCAAATCGATTTCCAGGAACAGGAACAAACCCTGATGTCGGCAAGTCGCTGCAAATGACGTTGCCATCCCATGTTAAATCCAAGCCTGAGGCATCCCATTGAATTGAAAGCAATCGAGGGGTGGAATCATAAGTGAAACTTTGCGGAAAATTCCCAACGCTCACGCCATCGGCAAACACTTCGATGCTTGGGGTATCGCCACCGTTATCATAGGTATCGAAAGCAATCGCCAGCCCATCCTCCATCGCATAGCCTTCTTCTCCGGCACCAGTGTCACCAGCGGCTACCCCCCCGAAATTAAACGACCAACCGTCCGCAGGTGTGCCAGCAGCATTCATGGTCACACGGAAGCTCGCGGTGAAGGAATTCATTTCTTTTCCCAAGTCGATATCCGGTAATTGAAATGATGATAATGTGCCACCCACGCCATCTTCGGTGAGCCGCAAACCAGTGCCAAAGCCAGCATTGGGTTGAATGGAAGCCACGCCGTTGGTCGAGCTGATCAACGTGCCATCACCCACATCCGTGCTTCCAACCACACCACTGAAAGCCTGAATGCCCGCAGAAGGGTAAGTTCCCGCATAAAGATCAGGTAAAAATAAAACAACTCCCAATAAAAACCGCAATCGCGCACTGAACATAAGTGATTTATAATAATAGCATTACAAGGATTACAATCAGAATTTTAGCGGGCAAAGCCGACAAATAATGTCGGCAGGATTATAAATTAAAAATTATTTCGGCGGCCATGCCCATAATTTTATTGGGGCGTTTGGGTTCAGGAATCTGCTCCACAAGAGCGCATGTTCGATTTTTTTTAAAGCCAAACGAAGCGCGAAGTTCCGTGTTGAGAAAAAATTTCCTGAATCGAATGCGAGCGAGTTTCCACCAATTTTTCACCATCGTAGAAAATGGCATCCACCGTCGGTTGAAGTGATCCCCCATCTGCGGAGTGAGGCACTAAAGTCGCAGGCGCTGAGCCAGGTGGAGAGCGGCGTTTCTGATACATGACTGGATTATGTGCAGAACCCGGCCTATGGCGATCGCGAAAATGTCATCAGAAAATAAATCTCATCCTTGCAACCGTTAAGGTCCGCTGATCCGCAACCTTAGAAACTTCGTTGTGTCACCATCTCTCGGTGCAGAAGCCGTGACACTTGGTTGCCCTCCTCCTTGATGCACACCTTCCGATGACCAGTTCCTTAAATCCTCGGACATTTCGACGGTGTAGCTTAATTCCGCACGGAGCTTCGGATAAGTCAGTCGCATTTGACTGTCAGTCAGCACGAGCGGTGGCATGAGATGTGAATCTGGAGAAATGGGATTTCCACCAAGGGCATATTCGACGAGGCCAGTAAAGCCGTCGGAATCAAGATCAAGGCTATCTGAAACATGTGGGCTGATACCATAACGAATCTTCCATCGCTCTAACGGCTGCCATAAAACGGAACCACCTAACAAACGCGCGACTAGATTTCTGGCTTCGTTGCCGATCGGAGGGAAGCTTCCACCGATAACGATATTCCCATCATTTTGAACCTTGATCACACTGACTAAGGAAGGAATACGGATCCCGGTATCGAAAGCAGTATCGAGCGTTCCATTTGCATGAAGCCTGGCAACACGATGCATTTCAAAGCCGTCCAAAGCCGTAAAAGAACCGGCAATCAGGATTTTACCATCGCTCTGGATTGCTAGTCCCAAGACTTCTGCTCCAAAGTTTAGCGATGGGGCAGAAAAGCTGGTATCCAGCACCCCGTTCATAAGATATCTGCTCACCCCTTGTGAAGCGAACTGGGGATTCGTGCGGATAATTTTACCGTCGTGCTGAAGGGCGATGTCATAAGCCCCCGAAAAAGAACTCCGCCTGGATGGAAAGGCAAAGCCAGCGTTGAATGCGGGATCAACGCTTCCATCGCTATTCAAGCGAGCAAAATCATTGCAATTGATACTATTGATCGAGGTGAAATTTCCCGATATTAAGACGTCCCCATCATTCTGGACGATCACGGAACAAATCCACACGTCTGAAAATCTAGCGGATAGGTTAGCAGTGAAACTGCTGTCTCTACTCCCGTCGCTATTTAAGCGAACTAGCATGGTGCCGCCAACGATCACCTTTCCATCGGGCTGAATGGCTAGGCAATTCAAACCAGAAACGGGCAGCCTAAAGGTAACAAAGGCGGCCATTGAGGCTGTCGCATTAAACGTGGAATCCACGCTTCCATTGGCATTTAGCCGCTGGATGTCTGGCCTCAAATTACCGCTTAAATCCGAAAACGCTCCAGCGACCAAAATTTTCCCATCTGGTTGCAAAGCTGCCGCGGTGATATAAGCACATCTCCAATCACCAGGGTCGAAAGTTAAATCAAGCGTGCCATCAGAATTAAGCCGTGCGATGTTTTTTCTGAAAACGCCGTCGAACTTCACAAAGCTCCCACATGCGATGATCTTTTGATCCGGCTGGATAAGAACTTCCGTGACAACATTTCCCATAGAATCTTCGGCATTTGTAAAGCCATTACGAGGCAGGAACGTCGGATCTGGCGAACCAGCGGGCATCCAACCGAGCTGCGGGGTTGTCGCCGTGGCAGCATTGGAGACCACGGAATCACCACCCATATTCGTATCGCGCACGCGATAACTATATTCGGTATCAGGACTCAGCTCAGCGTCAGTAAAAAAAGTGCTATGAATAGAAATAGGGCCGATGATATCCCATGAGGTGCTGCCACGGACTTGACGCTCTATTGTATAGCTAGAGGCGCCCCCCATATTCGTCCATGCGAGAATCACTTTGGAATCACCGTAAGAGCGCGCTTGTAAATCCGTAGGCGCTAGCGGAATTATCATCGTGTAACCGATGGCAATTTGTGAGGGAAGCGATATCCCCTGCAGATTAAAGGCTTTAACGCGGTAGTAATATGCACTGCTTGGAACCAATGCCGAATTTGTGAAAGAATTAGTATTCGCAGTAGTTTCCCCAACAACTGTCCATTGGTCTGATTCATAAGGTCTGCGCTCAATGATGTATCCGACTTCTCCCACACCATCGGTCCAATGCACTCTGATTTGTGTTGAATTAAGACTCGTCGCGACAAGACCAATAGGGCTCGGTGGCGGTGGCGGACCGCCCGTGTTATAAAATCGGATAAACCCTTCTTGATTCGTATCATTAGGGAAACTAATGAATCCACTCGCAATAATTCTCTGATTGTTCGTAAAGTTCAGAGTCTTTAGGGCACCTGTTCCGACAATGCCGAAATCATGATCTCCAAGTCCGGCAGTGGTGAGCCTGGCAAGCGAACCTCTCAAGGCACCTTGATTTTGAATAAAGTTTCCCGCGATGATGCTTCTCCCATCGGGCTGCGTTAAAATGGCACCTATTCCGATTATATTAGAAGAAACATTGAAGTTCGGATCGAGACTACCGTTCTGATTAAGGCGAATAATCTGATCTGTCGTGGATGAGTTGCCGCTGGCTAGGGATCCGGCAATGGTAATCCTGTCATCAGGTGAAATGGCTATGCTTCTCACCGTCCCTCTAATATTAGAAGTAAAAGATGTATCCAGGCTGCCGTCCGAAAGCAGACGCACAGGATTTCCCATCCAAATATTATTTACCAGAATAGAACTCCCGCCAATAACTACCCGCCCGGCAGAATCGATCGCGACCTTATTATCGGAAATCGTGATTCTGCTTCTCGTATCAAACGTGAGATCAACACTGCCATCTGTATTTAAGCGAGCGATATTTTCCCGCATCGTCATGTTTTCCCATGGTGGCGTGCCAACACGTGTGAATACCCCAGTAATCACAATCTTGCCATTACTTTGAACTGTCATAGTCGAGACGCGTTGTCTGCCAGAATCATTCCCCACGTAAGTATCGAAGCTTGGGTCTATCATCCCATCATCATTGAAGCGCAAGATGCTATATTTTATAACTAATCTGCCATCATTACGCACAAATTCAAAATCACCGGCGGCCAAGAGTTTCCCGTCAGGCTGAAGCACTAGCGAATAGCGCTCATTTAGACTAGGATCCACGTGATACAGCCGATCTAACCTGCCGTCCGGGAAAAGTCGGGCGATCACAGTCACAGGCGTATCATCTAAGTTGTCTCGATAAGGGGCGACCACGATCAATTTCCCATCCGCTTGGGTTACTATGGCAGGATGCCACAGATAATGATCGACGATACCTCCTAAAACCGGATCAAAACTCAGGTCAATTTGCCCAGGCCAGATGCCATTTAGGGTTTTCGTGACCAATGTTGCAGAGTAAGGTCCGCTGCCGTAACGATTGTATGCCCTCACTCGAAAATGATATGTCGTGCCAGGCGCGAGCTCACCATTGTAAAACCGCCTTGCTCTACTAGCAGGAAACTCTCCTACAACTGTCCAATTTCCAAGGCCGTCAGGGCTGCGCTCTAGCTGATAGCCCTCCTCATGGGTAACGTCTGTCCACATCAAGCGCACACCAGCACCATCTACAAGCGAGGAAAGCACGGGCGCTGGGCCAGCGGGTGGAAGAGGCGATGATGATAGCAAGCGATAAATTTGTAACCCATTTGGAGCGATTATGACTTTGCCGTCAGCTTGCACCATAAGGCTTTCTAAAAAATTACTGCGCGACTCAAAGAGGCTGCCACTATCGAAAAGCTCATCGATTGAGCCATCCATTTTTAGCCGCAAGACTCCTTTTCGAGATAGGCCATTGGTGAGATTTAAATAACCATTTAAAACAATCCGGTCGTCAGGCCCTAGAGTTGCATTTGATGACCACCAAGAAGCACCGATGGCGGTATTAAAAGATGGATCAAGACTGCCGTTTGGGAGGAGTCGATACAAAGTTGTCCGAGATATCCTGGCCAAAGGTCCGATGTAATCCCCAAACACGATCAACTTGCCGTCTTTCTGCAATAGAACCTTGTTATCGATACTTACTTTGATGTCGGCGCTCGCCTCAAAGCTAGTATCCAAGGATCCGTCAGCATTTAAGCGCGCAAGATGCTTTTGTGGAATCCCATTCACCGTGGTGAATAACCCGCTAATGAGAATCTTACCATCCTCTTGCACCGCGACAGAGGAAACCCGTGCGTTGCAGCTAAAGCTGCTAAAACTAGAATCGATCGAGCCATCAGCAGTTAAACGAACCAAATAACCATTTGAGGTAATCCCGTTAAAGTTTCTGAACTTGCCCCCTACCAACAATTTCCCACCGGGATAAATCGCCATAGTGCGTATGTGCTGGCCAAAAACCCCTGAGCCAGCATTAAAACTTAAGTCCAATGAGCCATCATAGTTAAGCCTTGCAAGACCTGGGCGAGAATAACCGCCAACTTGAGAAAACGAACCTGCAATCATAATTTTCCCATCACTCAGTTGAGCGAGGTGATCTACTGTGTCATTGGGTCCACTCCAAGAATCGAACGTAGCGTCGAGAGTGCCATCTACATTCAAACGCGCAATTTTATTTATTCCCAAAGAATCGATCCGAGTGAAGCTTCCTGCGACCAGAATTTTCCCATCACTCAGTTGAACTAATGCGCGAACTCGGTCATTTGCGACGTTGGCTGATGAGAAAGTAGGATCGACAGCACCTCCCCGAGATAAGGCTGGGCACACACTGACAAGAAAAAAAATAGCGCAAAACCAAGCAACAGAAGATTGGCCGACTTTGAATTTACTCAGTAATTGAGATTTGCCGAGCTGTTGATCAGCAGACTTTTTCATGTTTCGTGGTTTTTCGACTGCCATGAAATAACACACATGATATCTTTTGCAATTTTTTTAGCTTTCCAGTGCGAATGATTCCTAAAGAACAAACGAATCTCCTCATAAATTTCGTAAACAGTTAGATTGATACACCTCGCGAAAAATCCTGGCCTTCTAAAAATCAAGAGTCCTTGACCTAGCGATCGATTCCTCGTATCGCTTAGGGATGCAAAAAGCGAATTTTGGCAAATGTTGGTTTTTGATTCTCGTCGGCATCTTGTCGGTCATTCCATCGGTGGCAACGGCGCAAGAAAGTCAGAGTGTGCCTGAGCCACTGCGTGAGTGGAAAAATTGGGCGACGTGGGGCGAAGTTCCGCCCACGGTTCCCGCACCTTATGATGACGCGGCCCAAAAAATCGCTGCATGGCCGAGTTCACTCAAGATCGACGCGCATGAAAAAGGCGGGAGTTTTTCTTACCGAGTGCGAGTTTACCACCCGACGTGGATTTCTCTGCCTGGCGATTCTGAAGTATGGCCACTCGGGCTCATGGCGGGCGAGTTGAAGCTCCCGATCTTAGCCAGAGATCAAAAACCATGCGTGTATCTCGGCATCGGAGATTGGCAACTGACCGGAAGTTTCCAGTGGCCTGAAATGCCTCAGCAACTCTTCGTTCCCCAAGACATCGGCATCTTTGAACTGGTGTTAAATGGCAATCCCATCGAATTGCCCAATTGGGATGAAAGCGGCACCTTATGGCTCCAGCGATCTAACAATGAGGAAGCAGACAAAAACTCACTCACCGCAAAAGTCTATCGCCTCCTGCGCGACGGCTCTCCGATGTGGTTGGATACGGAGATCGAGCTCACCGTCACCGGAAAAAGCAGAGAAGAAGTGTTAGGAAATTGTTTGCCAGATGGGTGGCAGATCTCAGGGATTAGCTCGATCATCCCTTGTAAAATCGATACTCAAGGCCTGCTCAACGCCCAAGTGCGCTCGGGAAAATGGACGATCGCGATCACCGCATTTCGCACCACACCGCTTGAGAAATTTACCTATGCAGAAGGTGCTAAGCCGCTCGTTGCAGAGGAACTGATCGCTCTGAGTCATAACACCGCCTTCCGCCTCATCGAGTTTGCAGATATTCCCGTGATTGATGTCACACAAACGAGTTTCCCCGATGCTTGGCGCAACTTTCCCCTGCACTTATGGGATACGAAAAGCCCATTTCAAATCGTTGAAAAAATGCGCGGCATGGGTGAAAAAAAACCTCCCGGCTTAGCGATGGCGCGGCAATTCTGGCTGGATGAAGATGGCAAGAAATTTACTTATAAAGATTCCATCAAAGGCAGCCTGCTGCAAACTTGGCGCCTCGATGTCGCGAAGGGCCAGATGTTAGGCGCGGCGAAGATTCACGAGCAAAGCCAGCTCATCACCCGCAATCCACTCACTCAAGCCGAGGGCATTGAAGTCCGCGAGAGATCGCTAGATTTGCAAGCGGTAGGCAGGATGGAAAATCAATCGAGCATCCCAGCCACCGGTTGGCAGGCAGATGCGGAGAGCTTGAATGCGAACCTATTTCTACCACCCGGCTGGCGCCTCCTAGCCATATGGGGCGCAGATTGGTCCCACGGTGATTGGCTGACTGCGTGGACTCTGTTAGATGTATTTTTTCTATTGATGGTCACGATTACCCTAGGGCGCATTTGGGGGTGGAAAATGGGAGCGATCGCATTTCTCGCCTATGTATTCACCTGTCAAGAAACAGGCGCGCCAAGGTTCTCGTGGCTGTTGCTGATCGGCATGTTGGTCGCCCAGCATTTTGTGCCGGTTGGAAAACTCAAAAAAAGTTTTCAGATACTAACCGTCGTAGCCGCATGCCTACTGCTCGCGTTACTTACTCCATTCCTAGTAAAACAAATTCAACAAGCCATTTACCCACAGTTGGCAAAGGACTTCATGATTGCGAGTTCGCAGATTGCACCCGCTGTGGAAATGGCCGCTCCAACGACTCCATCTGAATCATTTAGAGCTCGTGCGGAACAAGATCCCTACGGCGGAATCCTGAATATCAAAAAAATGGCGAACTACTCTAGCGACGCAAAAATTCAGACTGGGCCAGCAGTTCCCGAGTGGACGGGTAGCACCTCTGCATTTGGTTGGTCTGGCCCGGTCAGCGCGAAAGAAACCATTTCCTTCGTGTTAGTTCCTTTATGGCTAGAGCGGATTTTTACGGTGATACGGGTCGGGCTATTACTAGGTTTACTGTATTTTCTTTTGCGCACAGTGAAATTCCCCCCAACGAATAAGCAATCATCTGCGGCGGCTGCACGAGCGAGTATGATCTGCATCGGCATCAGCCTGATTTTTTTATCCGCTCCGCAAGCGAGTGCTCAATATCCATCACCAGAAATGCTCGCCCAACTCCGCGAGCGCATTCTCGAAACGCCGAACGATCTCGAACAGCGAGCACAGATCCCCCAAGTCCGCCTCTCACTTACGGGCCGAGCACTGACCATGGAAGCAGAGATTCATTGCGCGAGGGAAACCGCAGTCCCTATTCCTGGCCGCTTGCCTACGTGGTCGCCATTGACGGTGCAGGCAAATGGGCAGAATGACCTACCGACGATTCGCAAGGATGGATACTTGTGGGTTGTCCTTCCGGCAGGGATTCACCAAATCACCGTCAAAGGCCTCGTCCCGAGCAGCGATTGGCAATGGAGCTTTTTGCTAAAACCGCAATACGTCAGCATCGCAGCACCCGATTGGACATACACGGGAGTGAAGCAAAATGGGAGCCCAGAAGCCCAAGTTTTCTTCGCGGAAAAAGCTCCCAGTAACCGCACGGAAACGTCCTATGAGCGGAACGATTTTCAACCGCTCCTGCAAGTGCAACGTTCTTTAGAGCTGGGCCTCACATGGTCCGTGCACACAGAGGTGCGTCGCCTATCGCCCAAAGGAAAAGCCATCTCGCTCAGTTTACCACTCGTGCCAGGTGAGAGAGTTTTATCTTCTGGTTTCAATGTGGAGAACAATCGGATCGAAGTCCGCTTAGGCGCGCAGGAAGAAGTGCTTGCATGGGAAAGCGAGCTTGGCATCACCGAGCGCATCGAGCTCAAGGCTGAGAAAAATGATCGCTGGGCAGAGTTCTGGAAGGTGTCAGTTTCGCCTACGTGGAATCTAGTATTAACAGGTCTTCCTCCGGTTTTTGAAATGAATGAAAATCGGCTCGTTCCCACATGGCAGCCATGGCCAACGGAAACGATCGCACTGCAAATTTCCCGGCCAGAAGCCACGGTTGGCGAGACCATGACCATCCACCGCGCGAAACACAGCATGAGCCTTGGCCAGCGGCAGAGGACATCCGAGCTCTCGCTGGATGTTTTAACGAGCTTAGGCAGTGAGTTCGCGATCGAGATTGATCCCGCAGCGGAGATCACCAGCCTCATGCTTCAATCTGTGGAAACTCCCGTTCGTAGAGATGGATCTCGCCTGTTAATTCCGCTCCAGCCGGGTGAGCAAAACATCCAACTGGCATGGAAACTCTCCAGCCCATTACCCACTCACGCGCATGCGGATCGCGTAAAGCTGCCAATCCCATCTGCAAACACCCAAAGCAGCATCAGGCTCTCAGCTAACGATCGCTGGATCATCTGGACCAATGGCCCGCTCAATGGCCCGGCCGTGCGCTTTTGGGTGATCTTGATCAGCGCCATGCTTTTCGGCCTGATTCTCGGCATGCTGCCACTTTCACCGTTGAAAAGTTACGAGTGGATTTTACTCATCGTGGGCCTTACTCAAGCGCCGTGGCTATGTGGATTTTTTGTCATTGGGTGGCTCTACCTCATTTCTCTGCGCGGGCGTTTTGGCCATAGCATGCCTCAAGCACTCTTCAACTTGGGCCAAGTGCTTTTGATACTCAGCGTGCTGCCGCTACTGCTGATCTTGCTTTACATCCTGCACGAAGGACTGCTCGGCCGTCCCGAAATGTGGATCACTGGGATGGGCTCGACTGCTTCTGAGCTTAACTGGTATCAAGCCCGCAGCGAAAGCCGCCAGTTGCCCGATCCTTCCGTGATCTCAGTTTCCATTTGGTTCTACCGTGGGCTGATGCTGGTCTGGGCAATCTGGCTGGCATTTGCCATCCTGCGCTGGAGCCGCTGGTCATGGAGTCAGCTCGCATCAGGCGGCTTCTGGAAATCATCGCCGAAAGAAAAAAGTCCAGTCTAATGCGCTGAAAGAAAAACTTCACCTTCTCTTCACTTTGCTGCGAAGACAGTATCCGCGAGATCAGTTCCACCTTCCGTCCGAGTGCGGCGGCTGCTTTTCCAAGGCTCGCCACGGTGAGCGAGGGATTTGGGGGATCGAGCATGCGATCCAGTGAATCACGGCTGGCTTTCATGCGCGAAGCCAGTTTGGTTTGAGTGACATGTTCCTGCTCGAGCATCTGCCGGAGTTGGAGGGTAACCACTCACTTGAGGGCGAGGACTTCTACCTTGGGCAGGACCAAGAGTCGAGCAACCGAATGGCGGAACGGGAGGGATTCGAACCCTCGGTAGCATTACTGCTACGTTCCCTTAGCAAGGGAGTGCTTTCGACCACTCAGCCACCGTTCCAGTCGTTGCGGACGAAGGTTTTGAATCACAGTGAGGTGATTGCGTCAACCCTGTGCTCAAGAAAGTTGCAATTATTTGAAAAATCATGAGGCCGGATGATTTTCTTCTGCTGCACTCACTGTTTCTTCTACGATTTGTGAGTGCTGATCATCGACTGCATTAGGCTCCAATTCGGCGAGTTCGATCGGTCCGGGCTCTAAAGCGGCTGATGCAATTTCATCTGGTGCGATGGACTCTGCAATCGCCTCCTCTGCAATCACTTTCATCCCATCACTAGCGACGACATCTGAAGCAGTTGATTTTTTCTTTTTTTTCTTTTTCTTTTTGCCGCTTGGCACGCTGCCTTCAGCTGGAGGCTCGGCCGCAGTCCTTGGCTCTTGCACGACGAGCGTATCATCGGTATGAAGTAAAATGTGACCTTGCTGGAGCAGCCAAAATAAATCCGCCGCGAAATCCGCAGGGGGGGCGGTGCTGCCTTCCGGAAGGACTGCTTTCCATAAACCTTCGAGCTTGGCGGGCGTATTTTCGCGTATCCATTGGACCATGATGGCAGGGCGCTCGGCAAGCACCGCATCGAGCGGCAATGAATGAGGCCGCGCTGGACCGGTGAAAAGTTTCCCTTGGCGTTTGAAAACGGGAAGATGCTCTGCCTCCGCGGCGCGACAGACCGCGGGAATCATGAAGGCAGGATGCTGGCGTGCGTGGCTTCCCGCCGCTTTGAGCGATGCCCATAACCCAGCTGATAGATTTTGCGCAGGGATGGATGCAGCCACCTCGGCCTTGCGCACTTCTTGATATGCAGATTCTAACAAATGAGGACCGAGCGCTCGCTCTAGCGCTGGGATTTCATGAAACCACTCGGCTTGTTCATCACCTTTGAGCCGCCAGCGAGTTTGTTTTTTCATCCCATCTAACCAAAGCTGCACAGCTTCTTCACCACGCTCTATTTTCACTCTAGCGGTGATCGCCTCGAGTGGCATATGAGAAAGCTTCTCTCGATGAAGTTTGCGCAAGTTGCTCTGATAAGCATGGAAATTGACTGGCCCTAGCAGAGTCTGCGTAAGACCACAGCGGGCAATGGCTTGAAAATTTCCGTTAGGCGGATCGACCTCAATGGTTTCTTCTTCAAGCAGTTCTTGGAGTAAATTCGAGTTCCAAAGATGCTTGAGCGCATCTTCTTTTGTTAGAAATAGAGAATCATCTTTTTTTCCTAACAACAGTGGTTCAGATCCTTCAGCGATTTCAAAAACAACGCGCAGTCTTGATTTTTCTGAAAGTAAGGTTTTCGCAACGTCGAACAATGAATAGACGCGCGCCACTTGATGAATTTCCTTACCAATCGTATGCACTGCTTGAGGGCAGGGAACGATCGCCACAGTCACTCCTTCAGCTGGCCGCGTTTCCACTGGAGGTAGTGGACGGGCTGGGCGCGGTGCGGCATGACGATCCCTCGGCCTCGCATCACGATCCATGTCTCGGCGGTCACCACGCGAATCATCACGAAATGTTTTTTGTTTGTGAGGCTCCCGCGCATCGGCACCTGAGCGGGCCCACGCGGGACCGAGTGCGAAATTGGTTAGAAGACTGTCTAATGGGTTATTCTGCGGATCACTCACAACTTATTTTTGTAATGCTATTTCAATAATTACAAACATCCCTTCGATCAATTCCTTTTCCGTCACAAGCTAAAAATTTAGCAAGAAAGCGATGCTTGTCGGCCGCGCATTGTTTGATAGGAATCGAGACGTGACGCAACAGAGTGATATCCGCGAGGTTCTTCAGTATATTCCGCAATTTCGTGGCAAGATTTTTTTGGTCCTGATTGAGGCCGGATTGCTGCCTGAGCCAGCGATTGCAGAGACTCTGTTAGATCTAGCAGTTCTTGAAGATCTTGGGGTGAAATTGGTCCTCGGCGTGCTCGGCGGGGATCTGAAAGATTTGTATGATTGGACGCTCGAGTGCGAGATTATGGCAGCTCGTGTATCGCGGCCGATTCATGATCCAGCCGCCGCGGTGGAAGCATTGGAAATTTTAGCACGCGGGCAATCTGCGATTATTGATGCATCGATGACGGGTCCGTTGGATCCAGCGGTGATCGAATTTGCCAAAGAGATTAAGGTGGCGAAAATTATCACGCTGTTAGAAGAAGCGATCTTGGTCAACGGCGCGCCGGCTCATGCGATCCGCGCGGCTGATGCGCTGAGGCTTGCCGCAGAGACAGACGCGGCAAGTGCGAAACTTTTACTCGCTGCCGCAGAAGCGTGCCACCGAGGTGTGCCGCGGGTGCATGTGCTCAATGGCCGCCAGCAGGGCGTGCTAGTGGATGAATTATTTTCTAACGAAGGAGTCGGCACGATGGTGCATGCGGATAGTTACCGGATGATTCGCAAGCTGCGCGAGGAGGATATTCCTGAGCTGTTAGGGATGATTGGTAGATCAGTCCGGCGGACAAAATTGATCGCGCGAACGTATGAAGATATTTTGGCGGCGATTGATGATTTTTATGTGATGACCATCGATGATCACGTGGTCGGCTGCGTGGCGTTGCATCCTTACGCTAAGGAAGGAACCGCCGAAGTGGCGTGTTTATATGTGAAACAGGCCCATGAAGGGCGCGGCTACGGCATCGAATTAGTGCAGCATGTGGAAGCAATCGCTCGCCAACGCGGGATGAAGCGTGTCTTCGCATTGAGCAACCGCGCCGCAGAATTTTTTACTGAGAAATTGGGCTATGAGGCCGCGACGATTGATCATTTACCACCAGTGCGCCGGCAACAGTATGAGGAGAGTGGACGTGATTCGAGGGTTTTTCAAAATCAGCTGGATGGTGCTGCGAAGGATGCTTAGGTTGGGGTGATGAAACTCAAATTTTGTGGAGCAGCGGGCACGACAACGGGTTCGCAGCATTTGTTAGAAATTAACGGCAAGAAAATTCTGTTAGATTGCGGACTTTACCAAGGATCGCGCAAAGACGCGTATGAGATTAACTGGAATTTCCCGCATTTTGACCCAGCCTCGCTCGATGCGGTGGTTCTTTCTCACGCACACATCGATCACAGTGGCAATTTGCCCAACTTGGTGAAGAAGGGATTTTCCGGAAATATTTACGCAACGCACGCCACGCGAGATTTATGCCAGATCATGCTCGCAGACTCTGCGCGAATTCAGACGAGCGATACCGAGTGGCTCAATAAGCACCGCCGCAAGGAAGGCTTGGAGCCTGTGGAGCCTCTCTATTCCGAACAAGAAGCGGAGCAATGCTTGCGCCAATTTGTGACGCTGGGATATGGCCGCCGCATGCCGCTGACGGATGGCGTGCATCTCACGTTCTTTGATGCGGGACATATTTTGGGCAGCGCGCAGGTGCTGTTAGAAATTGTTGATTCAGCAGATGGGACGAGTAAGCGATTTTTATTTTCCGGCGATGTGGGGCGCGGCGGCAATGAGGTTTTGCGAGATCCGGCGGTGGTTGGAGAGATCGATTTTTTACTGATGGAAAGCACGTATGGTGGCCGCGAGCACGAGGCTCCGCCGGGCGTGGATGATCACTTTGAAAATGTCCTCAAGCAGGCATTGAAGCGCGGGGGCAAGGTTTTGATTCCGGCCTTTGCGGTTGAGCGCACGCAGCAATTGCTCTATGTGCTTCACGAGCTTTTTCAAAAAGGTGCCATTCCGAAAATTCCCGTATTTGTGGATAGCCCGCTTGCCGTGAGTGCGACGGAAATTTACCGATTGCATCCTGATTGTTTCAACGAGGAAGTCTATCAGTCACTTTTTGAACGAGAAAATCCATTCGGGTTCGATCATCTCAGCTTGGTGCGATCTGTCACTGCATCTAAAGCACTGAATCAGTTAGAAGGGCCATCGATCATCATCGCAGCTTCTGGCATGTGCGAGGCGGGCCGCATTTTGCACCATTTGAAAAACCACATCACCGAGCCGGGGACGACGGTGCTATTCGTCGGTTACTGCGCAGAAAACACGTTGGGGCGGCGAATCCGCGATGGCATCAAAGAGGTCTCTATTCTCGGCGGTAAATACCGCGTGAGAGCGAAGATTGAAATCATCGATTCATTTTCTGGCCATGCCGATCATTCTGAACTGTTAGATTATTTTAGACGCATCACCGGCAGCAAGCAGAAGGTCTGGTTGGTGCATGGCGAGGAGCAATCGGCAAGCACGTTACGTGAGGCCTTGCTGAGTGAACATGCTGGGCAGATCGAAGTGGGAAGAATGGGAGTGGAGGTCGAGTTTTGAGGATTTGGCTAACGGTTCATTAGGAACTGACGTTGAAAAATTTTCACTAAACCATTTGCTCTTTTTCACACATATTTATTACGGCTTGGATCATGAGTAAAACAGACATTGATGATGCAAGTTCTAACGAATTTGTGCAAGAACTGACCAAACATCAAAGCTCGATGCTGTCTTATATTCGTTCATTATCACCCGGAAATTCTGGTGCGCGTGATCTTCTGCAGGAGGTGAATATTACGTTGTGGCAAAAACGGGGTAGCTTCGAGCTAGGCACCAATTTCAAGGCGTGGGCATTTCAGACGATTCGTTATCACATTTTAAATCACCGGCGGAGGTTAATTTCCAAAGGTTGGCTTATCTTTGACGATGAGGTGATTGAACGAATTTCACCTGAATTGGAAAAAGACTCTGATGAGTTGGAAGAGCGCCACACAGCGTTACGTTCGTGCATGGAAAAGCTGCGTCCGCAAGATCGCGAGCTTTTGCATCATCGCTATGCGACTGACGCTTCGCTGCAAGAATATGCCGCAATCAAGCAGCGCAGCGCCGGCACCATGAAGGCCATTTTATTTAATTTACGTGCTGTTCTCAAAAAGTGCATCGAGCGTAAGTTGGTCGATGTTTCCCGCCAACAATCATGAAACGCCAAGATAAAATTTTAGTCCAAGAAATCTTGGAAGGTGGCGTCTCAAAAGACACTTTTGATGAATTCCAAAGACGCATCGTCAGCGAGGAAGATTTGCTCAAAGAATACGGCCAATACGCAATTCTCAATCATACTTTGGAAGAAGAATTTGAGGATGCACCGAAAAATTTTCCTATCGGCAAGTCATCAGCTTCGAGTTTTTCACCATGGCCATTATGGCTGCTTGGCATTGCCGCCGTCCTCTGCGTTACGGGCATATGCATCGCTCTGCTCTGGCAGCCATCCAAGACCGATAAGGGCATTCCATTTATGGCAATCGCCCATGGTGAATTCTCAGCAGATGCGTTATGGCGGATCGAAGGAAATTACCAAAAAAATAAGAGTAAAATACAATTGGCCACGGATAGCACACTCACTTTGGAGCGCGGGAGCGTGGAGTTGCATGTGTCTAAAAACCAAAGGCTCATCCTGCGTGCGCCTGCAGAACTCTCGTTTAATCAAGCCAGCGAAATTCAAATTGGCCGAGGCACCGCGACTGTTTATGTTGAAAATAGTCCTCAGCCGCTGCGCTTCAAGTCCCCTTCCCTCATCTTGCTGGCCTCCCAAGCGATTTTTGGAATCAAAATCAATTCTGCCAAGCCCACAGACGTTCAAGTCATCGAGGGCAGTGTCAATTTACAATTGGATGGTAGCTCGATCCAACGCGAATTGACTCATGGTCAAGCCGTAAAAGTATCAACCATGGGGGACATAATGCCAGGAAATTTCGGATCGGTCAATTTTCCGAGGCAGTTGACCAAGTATAAAACCATCTCGCTCGGTGGATTCTCCCCCAGCCGTTGGAAACTAGAGCATGGCACGCCCAATTTTGGGGAAACGAGCTTAGAAGGAAAAAACTTTTCTGTTTTTCACCATTTAACTGAGAAAATTCCGGATCTGAATGGGGGCTCGATTCTCGTGACCATGCATCTACAAAATTCAGCGCTAGGTGATTTTCACACCGATGGGTGGGCTGGTTTGAGTTTCTACAACGAAGGCAACGAGGTGCTTTTCTTCGGCGATGGGTTTGGACCAGCACGCACCTGGGCACTGGATGTGAAACAAAAATACCCGCTCATTCTTCCAGCAGATTCAGTGATGGGCCCACAGGAGGTGACTCTTTGGTATCAAGCTTCGTCCGGCGAAGTTTCTCTCCACCAAGGAGGAACTCCATTAGGGAAGCCCTTTTGTGTGGGCAAAATTGCTCCACATACTCAGTTTGATAGCATACGAATCGCCGCATCCGCAGAAGCGGCTCTCAACGTGCGCTCGTTGACTTTGCAGATAGCCAGCGAGTAGGACTGTTCGCTCGTTCGTTAGCTGGATGCTGGATCCCTTTCGCGGCTTTTTAAAAAATCCATTCATTTTGATCTCATTATGAGTCGGCTAGCAATCGAATTTCTAAAGTCTGGCGCTTGCCCTTTTTAGAAATTTAAGTCGGATTTAACAGCCATTGACAGCTCCATCTTGTATTGGCGGACCCATATGCAGGGGAAGTTTTTCGGGCTGAGGCAATACGTGCAATCAGGATGCGTGACCATCTTGGCATCCATCTCGTGACCTCATCCCCAAAAACATCATCAAATAGTGCAGATTCCACACCCCAAGCTAAAGCATTAGTAGCCTTTAAAACATTTTAACGAATAAGTAGTTTTTTTAGATTGACATGTTAAAAAAATCTCTTATTGTTGGCTTGTTATGAAAGCAAACACCACAGAACTCGCCTTTATCTTTGACCGTTCGGATTCGATGGGAATCATCCGCCAAGCATCGATTGATGGTTTCAATCAATTCCTCCGCGAACACCAAGCCTCTGTCGGAGAAAATCGCTTCAGCTTGGTTTTTTTCGATTCCGT
>RDZR01000028.1 GCA_004294095.1 Verrucomicrobiota bacterium | reverse complement strand
CGAGACGATCTGTTCAATTTTCACTCGCATTTCGTCGCTGGGATCTGCGCTGAATTCTTGACGAATGCGGAATGGACGCGGCGCGGATTTGATCAGACTGGCAAGCACTTTATCGCCATCCAACGCGGTGCCGACATCACGCCGCGTGACGAAAATGCGCGAGTGGATTTTCAAATCGACGCCCAATTCGTGATTCGTCTGCACCGTGAGATCTGGGAAAAAATACGCGTGACCTTTGGGATGAAATTTAATCGTGCCGATGAGCTTATCGGCGGCGGCAGCGGTGACAGCAGGCAAGCGGTAAGTATTTTTAGCACCAAGCACGAGCGCCTTTTCGCGGACCATCTGCTGCAGCGTCGTGCGCAAAGTCCCGAGTTGAGTGCCGGGTAATTTCAGGCTGCGGGAGATTTGAGATTTAGACCAAACTTTGGCAGGATCTGGGCCGAGAAGTTCGAGAATGTTATCCCGCAAAGAAAGATCTGACATGTCCCCACTCTGCGGTGTTATTGACTATTCAGCAATGCAAACCCTGAGACCGGCAGAAAAACATTTGCCAGATGAGGCATTCCGGCATTATTATTTCTAAATTCGCTAGAATTAATGCGTATTTCGATTCACAATCCCTGCCCAGTGCAGCGCAAATTCCATCCCTAAACATAATGAAAACTCAACCCCATTCCATTCCATCGTCTAATCACCAGCGCAAAGGCTTTACGCTCGTGGAGCTTCTGGTCGTCATTTCCATCATCATGGTATTGGCAGGTGCCGGATTTGCAGCTGGCAACTCAGCTATTCAAAAAGCACGCAAAACTGTTGCTCTAGGCACCTGCACGCAAATTGAAAGCGCCGTAAATCAGTTTTACGCAGAATATGGCAGCATGCCTGTCGCTAACCTCACTAACGACACAAAATTCAACACCAAAACCGGCTCTGGTCTTACTATGCTCAACGTGCTGTTAGGCAAAGAAGGAAATACCGCGACACCGCTGAATGCCAGGTCGGTGCGTTTTCTTTCCGTTAAAGAAGGAAAAGCTAATAAAAATGGACTTATTTACAACACTGGCGGCAATGTTCTTAGCGGCTTTTTTGACCCTTGGGGAGGTGCCTACTTTGTCAAAATCGATGGAGACTACGATGAACAAATCGATATTACAGAATCTGATACGCCACCGAGTATCAAGCTCAATGGCCGCCGTGCTGCAGCATGGTCAAAAGGCGCAGATGCCATTAGCGGACAGGGAGGATCCGCCCGCGACGATGTGAAAACATGGTAAGTCCAGAGCCATGCGTCTGATCATGCATGCTTAAATTCTAACGCCCCGCACGACTCGATTGTGCGGGGTTTTCTTTTCTGAAAAGCGATGAATAACGTTCGCCGCCTCACCGATACGCGAACGATTTGGTATGGCGTTGGAATTATTCTAGCAAGCCTGCTGGCTCATGGTGGCTGCATCAAATCCATCTTTTTTTTGGATGACGCGCCAGGCATCACGCAAAACCCGTTGGTGGTGAGTGGTGAGTTTTGGAAAGCGGGACTTAGCTCGTGGACCATTTTGGGCTACGTCATCCAAGAGAGAATCTTTGGATTGAACTCTTGGGGATTTCATCTCGTCAATTGGTTGCTCCATACCAGCTGTGCACTTATCTTATGGATTCTGGCAAAAAATTTGCTGGGTGAGGCATGGCCGCGTCTCACCGCCTGGTGCGCAGCGGTGCTTTTTGCGATTCATCCACTGGCGAGCGAAATTCCGAACTATGCACGGACACAAGACCTCGCGTGGGTCACTTTGTTCTCCTTGGCTGGATGTTTAGCGGCTTTTGCTTGGCTGCGCGATGGGAAAAAATGGCAAGTGGCGGTCTGCCTGATGTGCATTTTCGGCGCGACATTTTCCAAAGGGCCGGGCTTGTTTCATGCAGGAATGATGATCGGAGCTGTAGTCATCGCTTATGCAAAAGTGGGCCATTGGCGAGCTCTCAAGCGCGCGGCGGCGCCACTTTCATTATGCGTTGTGGTTATTCTGTTAGGCATGTTCTTCACGGGTGGCATTGACCCAATCAAGTATGGCATGGGGCAATGGTCCGAGCCCAGATTCATCGGCCACGCTTACACGATTGCGCGGGTGTTTTGGGAATTTGCATGGCGCTGCGTTTTGCCCATCAAGTTAAGCGCGGACCATCACATTGCCGAGACGTTGGTTTCGCCAAATGGCTCATTTCTCTCCACTGAAGATGGCGTCGCTCAAATTGCGATGCTCGGCATGATCGGCGTTTGTGCGTGGTGCCTTTGGTTAGCATGGAAGCCGAAAACACGCATCATCGGTATCGCCTTTTTGCTCGCCGCGGGATCCATTGCTTTCCGCGTTCTTTATCTGATTCCAGAATTCATGCCCGAGTATCGGATTTACCCGGGCATGCCGTGGTTTTGCCTCGGTGCTGCCTGCGTGATCTGCCGCATCCAATGGCTGCCGCAAAAGACGACATGGGCCATACTAGGAATCATCTGCATCACTTTATCTGCGAAACGCTCGTGGCAATGGCATGATCTAGATCGCCTGTTAGATGATGTGCTTGAGCAATACCCGACTCAAGCGCGCGCCATTTGGGAGCTGCACGATCGAGATCTCGCCGCACATAATTATCAAAAAATCATCCAAAGGCAGGAGCAGCAATGGCCGAAAGTTGCCACTGCTTTTCATGCCGAAAATAAACGCCTCGCGCCCGCGCGTGAATTGCCCACCGGCCACTTCGCGCTCGCAGAGGTAGCGTCATCTGGCAGATATGCCCGCGCCCTAGCCGCGAGCGGGAATGTCGCAGGCGGGCTCCAAGAAATCGAGCGCATGACTCGATGGATGCAGCAACTCGGCATGCATCCGGTGGCTCACAGCATCCACTGGCATATCCACCGCATCGATCACGCTTTGGTGTTAGAAGCTGCTGGCAATGACCAAGCTGCACTTGTTTTGTTAGAGCAAGCGACAGACGATTGGGATGTGATCAAGCACCGCGAGCGGCTGCGTAAAAAACTCGGTGAGAAAAACCGTTAGGCCAAGTTGGTGAATACCGCCTGCACGTCATCATCATCTTCGATTTTGTCGAGAATGGCTTCCACTTCGAGCATTTGATTTTCTGTGAGTTCAAGCGGCTGCGTGGGCAAGCGTTGCAGCGCTGATTTGCTCGGCACGATGCCTAAAGTTTCGATCGCTTGGCCAAGTTGGGCGAAAGAACTATATTCTCCAATTACCGTCACGATGCCTTCATCCACTAACAATTCTTCCAATCCCGCATCGATCAACTCCAGCTCAATTTCTGATAGATCTTGGCCATCATTGACTGAAAATTCAAATACCGCCTTGCGGTTAAACATAAAATCTAACTGCCCCGAGTTGACGAGTTGCCCGCCATTTTTGTTCAAGATGATTTTCAAATTACCCACCGTGCGGTTTGTATTATCGGTGGCACATTCGATAAAAAAAAGCGACCCATGTGGGCCTTTCGCCTCGTAAAATACTTCCGAAATATCTGCAGCATCCTTGCCCGCCGCACGCTTGATGGCGGCTTCGATATTTTCACGCGATAAATTTTGCGCCTTCGCATTTTGAATCGCTACCCGCAATGGAGCATTCGATTCAGGATCTGGCCCACCATTTTTAGCGGCCATCGTGATCGATTTCGCCAGCTTCGGAAAAACCTTGGACATCGTTGCCCAACGAGATTCTTTCGCACGCCGTCTGCATTCAAATGCTCTTCCCATAATAAAAATAATTTCAGTGTCCTATCGCAAAAAATCTATCCACTCGCTCAATTCGTGCAAGCTGCTCATGCATCATTCTCAAAATCTCGCAACATGCGCCGCACGTCTTTTTCCAAGCCAAAAAGCAACAGCACATCGTCTTCTTGGAATGCACGATTCGGCTCCGGACTTCCTAACACTTTGCTAATCGGATGGCGCGTGGAAGTCAGCGCGCTTGCTCCGCGGCCTTTTGCCACCGTCACCAAATTCAGATTGTAACGGCTGCGCAATTCCGCTTCCTGCAATGTTTTGCCAACGAGCAACGTGGGCACCAGCACTTGAGCAATTTCATAACCGCCGCCAAGTTCGAGGCTATTGATTTTATCCGGTGTTTTCAGCGTGCGTGCGAGCCATGCCGCGGCCATCGCTTCAGGAATCATCAGTTCATCGATCTTAAGCAACTTCAAGAGCCGCCCATGCAACGGATTGATGATCCGGCTGATGATGCGTTTTGCGCCTAACTGTTTGAGGTTGGATGCGATGCAAAGCGATGCTTCGAAATCTTCTCCGATGGCGAGAATCACCGCATCGCACTCATGCACCGGTATTTCATGAAACATGTTCAAATCCGTGCAGTCCGCTTGCACAATGTATTCAATTTCATCCTTAAGCGCGTTGATGTGCGCGGGATCATTATCCACAGCGATGATCTCATGCCCTTCTCGCCCAAGTTGCCGAGCCAGCTGAGTGCCAAAATTTCCGAGGCCTATGATGCAAAATCTCATGTGAGTGATGGGTAATTAGGTGAGAATAATTTCTTCCTCTGGTTTTCCTGATGGTGGACATGTGTCACGCGAAATCAATGCTGTGATTACGGTTAATAAGCCAATTCTGCCGACGAACATATTGACGATCAGCAGCATTTTCCCCTGATCTGTTAGGTGAGGAGTTGCATCGAGCGAGAGGCCCACCGTTCCAAATGCACTGACTAATTCAAAGAGCAGTGCCGTCTCGGTAAAACCACTATTTCTCTCGAAAACTTGCAGAACTACAAAATTGATCGCCAACCAAGTAAATGAGAGAACTAAAACGCCGAGCGCAAGATCGCCGGTCTTTTCCGGAATCTTGCGGTTTCCCACAATCATCGCACGCTGGCTATTTTTCAAAAGACTCCAAATGCGGGCAAATCCTACGCCAAACACCGTAGTTCGGATGCCACCTGCCGTGCCACCCGGCGAGCCACCAATCATCATCAATAAAATCAAAACCTGAGATGTTAGAATACCAATCTCAGACATCGGCACCGTATTGAATCCTGCCGTGCGAGCAGTTACAGAATGAAATAACGCCGTCATCCACGTGCCGCCGTTTGATGGACCATCCCAAAAAATAAATTCCGTTAGATAAATGGTAGCCGCCCCAAAAACGATCAATCCACTCGTCATCATCAGCACCAATCGGGTATGAATGCGCAGCCTCGGCCTAAGCATTTCCGGATGACGCATGCGCTTCACTTTGGCGACTAACCACTCCACCAAATCCTCACAAACCAGCGCGCCTAATCCGCCAGCCACAATCAAGAACATGATCGTCATCTGCCACACATAATTCGCACTCAATGCCTTACTCGCAAGACCATCCGGCAAGGTGCTAAAGCCCGCATTACAAAACGCAGAAATCGCGTGGAATACCGCATGAAAAAGGCGTTCTGAAGTCACCTCGATGCTGGAAAAGGAGAAATATAAAATCACTGCGCCAAGTGCTTCCAGAGTGAATGTGAAAATGACAATAAAGCTCAGTGTTTTTCCGATCCGGGCCAATCGGTTCTCCGAAATCATTCTTCCTAACAAAAGTCGATCATGCAGCGATAAGCCCTCAAACAAAACCACCGCCGCAAAAAACGTCAACGTCATGATGCCCAAGCCGCCGATTTGAATCAAAATGAGGATGATCCATTGACCTGTTAGAGAAAAATAGGTCGCTGTGTTTTCAACCGCGAGGCCCGTCACACACACCGCACTGGTGCTGGTAAAAAAAGCATGCAGCCATGAAATCGTCGTCCCGGGCACGGTGCAGAGTGGCATTTTAAGCAACAAGCCACCGACCACCACCAAGGCGATGAATGAACTGATCAAAACCAAGCCCGGGTGAAACGCCTTCGCCGTCATCCGCCCCTGATGATGAATCATGGACAAAAACCCAAGGACGACGATCAGCAGCAAAACCGTCAAATGACTTGCGAT
Organism: Verrucomicrobiota bacterium; assembly: GCA_004294095.1. Classification (GTDB taxonomy): domain Bacteria; phylum Verrucomicrobiota; class Verrucomicrobiia; order Verrucomicrobiales; family Akkermansiaceae; genus Luteolibacter. The sequence continues at coordinate 68,765 of RDZR01000028.1, read as the reverse complement.
GCTCCAATCTCCATCCTCACCAGCGCGCTCGAAAAGCACCCACAATGCGCTTGCGAAAATAATGCCGCTCACGATCGTTTGCAGGCCGAGCCTCCGCTTTTCTTTACGCCCCATCTTGTCCTTCCAATACACCCAAAACCGCTGCAGGCCAAAAAGGAGGCCATTTGCCACGGTGAAGTAATGTAGTGGATCTGTGATTTGGCCATACCAGCCAATGATGGCCAGCGCGCTCGCCAATGCCACCATGCTCGTCAGCGGATGCAACAAATGGTGGCAAAGACGCGAAATCGCGCCCATGGGTTCTGTGTCGGATGACGATGCCATGCAGAAATCAATCTTCCCACGAACACATGTTCTCTCGTGGCGGTCTTCAGATTAACAAATTCCAGCCATTAGCAAATCCAAATTTTCCCGGTCCATCGCTCAATCAGGCTTGGCGTAAATGATTGCCATGCGCATCTTCTGCCAGCCACAGCGCTTATGAAAATTCTCCGCTATCAAGATCCTGGTTACCTTGCTTTTGTGAAACGCCTCAAGCGAAGCGCCAAGCCTGCCCCTGGTGTGCAAGAGCTCGTCGCCCAAATCATCGCCGAGGTCTCACAGAAAAATGATGCGGCTCTCTTTGCTTACGCGAAACGCTTCGATGGCGTGAGTCTAACAGCAAAGTCACTTTATGTTTCCGAAGGTGAATTTCAAACGGCTGCCAAATCCGTCACCGCGCAAACCAAGCGCGCCATTGCCGCCTCTCTCAAAAATATCCATCTCTTCGCCAAACACAGCCTGCGCAAAGATTGGTCTATCAAAAATACGCAAGGCGCAACCGTCGGCGAGCGCTACATGCCTTATCAGCGTGTGGGCGTTTACGTGCCCGGCGGCAAAGCACCGCTCGTCTCAACTGCATTGATGACGGCCGGCTTCGCCCAAGCCGCAGGCGTTCCTGAAATCATCGCCGCCACGCCGTGCGCGATCGATGGCTCGGTGAATCCAGCGTTGCTTTATGCGATGCGCCAGGCCGGTGTTCATCGCGCGATCAAGGTGGGTGGCGCGCAAGCGATCGCTGCACTTGCCCTCGGCACCCGCTCGATTGACCCAGTGCACAAAATTTTTGGCCCGGGTAATCGCTTCGTCGTCGAAGCAAAACGTCAATTGATCGGCACGGTGAGCATTGATTTGCTGCCAGGGCCGAGTGAAATTTTGATTCTAGCAGATCGCACTGGAAATCCTGATTTCATCGCGGCAGACATGCTCGCGCAAGCAGAGCACGGCGGAGATAGCTCGGTAGGATTTATCACAGACTCAGGTGTTCTGTTAGATAAGGTTGCCCAAGCCATTGAAAGGCAAATGCAAACCTTATCGCGCCAGAAAATCATGAGTGAAGTTCTCAAACGCGGGACATTTTTACTACAAGTGAAATCCTTCGCGGAGGCCGTGGCCATCTGCAACGAACACGCACCGGAGCACTTATCGCTGATCTCTGCCCATGAAGAAAAATGGCTGCCGCAAATCACCACCTGCGGCGCGATTTATCTCGGAAATCACTCGCCAGTGGCCGTTGGAGATTTTCTAGCAGGCCCAAGCCACACCTTGCCAACCGGCGGTGGCGGGCGCTCATTTTCCGGACTGCGAGCCGATCAATTCCAACGCCGCACCAGCATCGTTCGCATGGATGAATCATCCGTCGCAAAATCGCTTGCGAGTGTGCAGGAATTTGCCCGCATTGAGGGCTTGGATGCGCACGGAGAATCCGTCGCCATTCGCCTAACAAAAAGTTAGGGTTTTTCTAACAAAGCATGCAACGCCTTCACGGCTTGCCATGCGGCGGAGACGTTATGCACACGAAACATTTGAGCCCCGCGGTCCATCGCCAATGAAATGCACGCAATCGTTCCAGCATCACGGTCCTGCGGATTGGGCAAATCTAACACTTCACCAATCACCGTTTTTCTGGAAACTGGAACCATGACTGGGCAGGCAAATTGCTGCAACCGCCCAAGCTCGCGGTAAACTGTTAGATTGTCATCGCGCTGTTTGGCAAAATCAATTCCCGGATCAAGAATCAACGCGCGGGCATCCATTCCACCAGCGATGGCCAGCGCAATTTTATCTGCAAAAAATGATTCCATCGATGCCATCACGTCATCCCACTGAGTGGTGAGATGAGGCACCTTCGGCTCACCGACGCTGTGCATGATGAGCAGCGCGGCTCGGTAGTTTGCACAAACTGTAGCTCGGCGGGCATCTGGCAATCCGCTCATGTCGTTGACCATTTCGACCAAACCGTGCGGAATAAGCTCTTCAATCACCTCGAGCCGCCATGTATTGATCGATAAAATCGGCGGCCAGAGCTGAGCCGCGTCTCGTGGAGATGTCAATTTTCTAGCAATTTCCCAACGCTCGATGAATGACGTGAATCGCGCAATTTCTTCTTTAACCGAGATCGGACCACGGTTGGTTCGCGCACTTTCCCCACCGAGATCAATGATGTCAGCACCAGCAGATACTTGATTATGTGCATTCAAAATTGCCGCATCCAGATCCGCCGTGCCATCACCGGAAAATGAATCCTCACTCAAATTAACAATGCCCATCAACAACGGGCGGCGAGGAAATGAGACCTCACGAGAACGCAATCGCAACTCCATGGCCACGCAGACTAGAGTCGTTCTCATCGCAAAGCAAATCCCGCTTGCAGGCGACTCACGCATTGAAGAATCTGGCGCGTGATGACTCGTTTCCGCCCATGCATCGATCTCCACCAAGGCATCGTCAAACAAATCGTTGGCGGCAGCTTGCGCGATGATGGCACAAATCCGCAGGAAAATTTCGTCGCGCGTAACGATTCCGCATGGTTTGCAGAACGCTTCCGCGATGACGAACTGACCGGCGGCCACGTCATCCAACTCGGCCCAGGAAATACGGAAGCAGCTCGCCGCGCGCTTGCTGCGTGGCCGGGTGGCTTACAAATCGGCGGCGGCATCCACCATCAAAATGCACAATCATGGCTCGATGCGGGCGCAAGTCATGTGATTGTCACTTCATCCCTATTTGATCAGCATGGATTATTTTTACCCTATCAGTTAGAATTATTGGTCGAAAAAATCGGCACAGAAAAATTGGTGATCGATTTATCCTGCCGCCGCACATCTCACGGCTGGGCGGTGACGATGAACCGCTGGCAAACACTCACATCTCTCGAAATTTCCATGGAAACGTTCGAGCGATTTGCTCCGTTTTGCGCAGAATTTTTGATCCACGCCGCCGATGTCGAGGGCCTTTGCTCCGGCATCGATCGCGAGCTCATCGCGGAGCTGAGCCAATGGCACGGCAAGCCGATCACTTACGCAGGCGGCGCTACAAGCATGGAAGATCTGTGGTGGATTCAAGAAGCCAGCGGCGGCCGCATCGATGTCACCGTAGGCAGCGCGCTCGATCTTTTCGGCGGCACAGGATTTTCCTATCAGTCACTCGTTGCATGGAATCAACGCAGCTCCCCTCATCACCATGGCTGATCTTTTTTCATCTCCTGCGGCGACCTCGGAAAAACAAACGCCATGGATGCCGTTGGCCGCGCGGATGAGACCGGCTGCGCTCAGCGAAGTCGTCGGCCAAGCGCACATTCTAGCAGATGGAAAATTGCTGAGGCGGGCGATTGAGTGTGATCAATTCACCTCGTTGATTTTTTACGGCCCGCCTGGCACTGGCAAAACAAGCCTCGCACAAGTCATTGCGCGCACCACAAATTCGCGTTTTGAATCGCTCAATGGAGTTGAATCCAACGTGGCAGAAATCCGCGCAAAAATTGATCAGGCGAGAACATGGAACGATCTTCGTAGCCAATCGACTATTTTGTTCATTGATGAAATTCATCGTTTTAACAAAGCCCAACAAGATGTTTTGCTGCCGCACATCGAGCGCGGCGTGGTCCGCTTCATTGGAGCAACCACGCACAATCCATTTTTCTACATCAACTCACCTCTTGTCTCTCGTTCGCAAGTTTTTCAGCTCGAACCCATCGCCATAGACGACATCGTGGCCCGCTTGCACGCGGCACTTGTGGATCGCGATCGCGGGCTTGGTGGCATGCAAATTCTTGCGGAAGAAAAAGCACTCTATCATCTAGCAGATAAATCCGATGGGGATTTGCGCAAGGCGCTCAATGCTTTGGAGCTCGCCTGCCTCACCACGCCCGCTGATGATGCTGGCTGCATCCATCTAACACTTCTCGTCGCTGAAGAATCGATTCAGAAAAAAGCGATCATGTATGGCCGCGATGATGATGCGCATTACGATACCGCCTCAGCATTCATCAAATCGATCCGTGGATCGGATCCAGACGCCGCGCTTTATTGGTTGGCCAAAATGCTGCATGCGGGAGAAGACCCGCGGTTTATTTCACGGCGCTTGGTCATTTCTGCATCGGAGGATATTGGTCTAGCAGATTCTGGAGCGCTGCGCGTGGCACTCGATGCTCATCATGCGTTAGAATTTATTGGCATGCCGGAAGGCCGTATCCCGCTAGCTCACGCGACGGTTTATTTGGCCACAGCTCCCAAATCTAACACCGCCTACGCCGCGATTGGCCGTGCGATGGCGGATGTGGAAAACCATCGCACTCTTGCCGTGCCACTTCACCTGCGCACCCGCACTCGCAAACAACTCGCCAAAGCATCGGGTGAATCGCCCGAGGCGATGGCCTATCACTACTCGCACGACTTCCCGGGTGCCTACATTCCGCAAGCGTATTTGCCTGAAGGCCGCTGCTACTATGAACCCGGTGATCAAGGCTTGGAGAAACGCATTCGCGAGCGGCTGGAGTATTGGAAAAGCCTTCATGGCTCCGCGCCGTAGATCCCATTTTCGTGGGTTTACTAAGGCACATTCTCAGCGATGATGCTCATATGGAAAAAAGGCGTTGGGCAATCGTCGGAGTCACTGGATTTATCGGCAGCGGGCTGGTCAGCATGCTTGCTGATCAAGGCATTGAGGTGACTGGCATTAGCCGCTCCGGCACGGGCAACGTCGCTGGTGTCAAGACGTGGCAATCGCTTGATTCGTTAGATTTGAGAGGCCACGAATGCGTCATCAATCTTGCCGGTGAGCCGGTGGACCAACGCTGGACGCGGGCAATTCGTGAATCGTTTTACCAAAGCCGCGTCGTGCTCACGCAAAAAATCGTCGCCGCCCTCGCATCGATCCCAGAAGAAGAACGTCCGCGCACATTGATCAATGCCTCAGCGGTTGGCTACTATGGAGATAGTAAAGATTCTAAGATTGATGAATCGTCTCCGGCAGGTGAGAGCTACCTCGCTCAATTGTGCCATGAATGGGAACAAGCGGCGATGGAGGCTCAGAATTCTGGAGTGAGAGTCACGACCTTGCGCATCGGCATTGTGTTAGGCCGCCATGGCCGTGCATTTGAAAAATTGATGCTCGTCTTCCGCAGCGGAATCGGTGGCAGACTCGGTGCTGGAGATCAATGGATGCCGTGGATTCATGTGCATGATCTGCGGCGGGCGATCATGCACATCGCTGATCAAAGCGATCTAACAGGCCCAATCAACGGCACCGCGCCATTTCCTGAGCGCAATCGAGATTTCACGCACAAGCTGGCCAAAGCCGTGCGGCGGCCTGCGATTTTTCCAGTGCCGAGCTGGGCGTTGAAAATCGTGTTAGGAGAATTTGCCGAAGTGCTACTCTCTGGTCAAAAAGCACTGCCTAAAGTTTTGTTAGAAAGCGGATTTTGCTTCGATTATCCTACACTAGAGTCAGCTCTAACAAATCTAACAGCGCGTTAGTTTGGTTCAAAAATCATCTTGTTGGATGATCCGGATCCACCACGGCCGAAGCCATCCCCGATGTCTTTGGACGTGATGTAGAGCATCAAGCTAATCAATGCGAGCGCACAGGCCGTTTGGATCACTTCTAACGGACGCGCCTGCACCGGACGGCGAGCGATTTTCTCAAGAATGGCGAGCGTGATGTGGCCACCATCCAAGACTGGAAATGGCAGCATATTGAGCACGGCAAGATTGACGTTAAAAAGCACCATGAATGCGAGAATTCGGCGCCAGCCGTCTTCAGTTTGCAGGAGCTGATAGATCAATTTAGCAATGCCCACCGGGCCGCTCAGGTGATCCACACCAAGGCCTGATGTGGGCGAACTCACGCCGGTAATCGTCACCCACATCATTTCAAGACTGTCTGCCACTTGTTTAAACGGCTTGGGATGCACGATGGTGGTATCGGCATCGCGAGAAAAATCCCAAACAATTCCAATTCGGGGTTCCGAGTCTTTTGGAGTGATCGGTTTTTTCGGTGCGACGAGCACTTCACGCACGGCGCCTTGAGGATCTTTGATGCTGAGCTGAACGGCCTTCCAGTCCCCTTTTTTCAAAAGGTAAGAAAGCTGCTCGACGCTCAACAACGGCGAACCATCCACCGCGACGATTTCATCGTTTGGCTTGAGGCCGGCTTTTTCCGCAGGGCTGTTTTCCACGACGGCACCGATCACGGCCGGGCGCGAGGCGCTGATGCCGATTTGGCGGAGGCCACTGCGCTGGAACCACTTGCTCTCTTCACGCTCAAAGCCGGTGGCAATTTCTAACGGCTTGGGCATCGATTCGCGCTGAATTTGCACGCGGAGTTTCTCGCCACGGCTCAGAATGATTTGCTCGGTAATCGAGTCCAATGAACCGGCAAATCCATCGACTGGTTTGCCGTTGATGGCTAGAATGCGATCGCCCACCAGAATGCCGGCAGCCGCTGCTGGGCTGTCTGGCTCGACGAATCCGACGACCGTCGTCGGAATAAAATCTGCGGGTTTGCCGACTTTCCAAACGGCCACCGCGGCGATAAGAGCGAGCAACATCGAGAATAACGGACCGGCAAAGGCGACAATGATTTTATCCATCGCAGAAATCGGCGGAAGCGGCGCTCGCTGCTCGTTGGATCCTTCGATCGACTCCATCGGGGCCATTTGCGGCAAAGCGACGAAGCCGCCTGCTGGAATCCAGCCGAGGCCATATTGCACGCCGCCGATCGTTTTTTTCCAAATCGGACGACCGAACCAAATTTGGAATCGATCCACTTGCAATCCACGCCATTTGGCAGCAAGGAAGTGCCCTAATTCATGGACGAAGATGATGACGTTGAAAATCATCAGCACGATGAAAATCAAGAGGATGACTTGAAGTATAGATGTGAGCATGCAGGTGGATTTTTATAAAACCGCAGAAAGGTCGATCATGAATTTTATTTCAGCAAGTGCATTCCCGCTTAGCGAAGGCTGAGCGGTTGATCCAAAATTTCACGCATCACAAATGCGCGACGAATGCTGCTGCGGCTTTTGAACTGCTGGCGGATAGTTTGCGGTGCAGTTGAAACAAGCGGCTTTGCGGAAATCGAGCTGCCTTTCGGCACGCGGGCCAGTGCTGCTTTTTTCTCGCCACGGGCTTGGCGCACTTCACGCAAACGCTCCTGGAGTGCGTGCTGTTTTGCCAGAACAGAATCGTGAGACTCGACCATCTGGACCTGAGCTGGCACCTGGGGCGGAGCATGAAATACCGGCGCTTGAGGCATGCTAAGCGGCGGCGGTGCTTGTGGCATGCTCAACGGCGGCGGCACCGCTTGGGTATTGCCACCTTCATGGGATGGATGCCAGTTTTCCTCCGTCTCGAAGTAAGGATCTGGATCGAATGGCTGCTCATCGCGCGGGGGCGCTTGTTGCCGCGCTTCGATGAGTGATTTCACCCACGAAACGAGGCCAATCACCACGAAGGCGATGATGTAAAGATTGTCTAAAATCCAGTTAGCCATATCGATCTGTTAGATTGTGTTAGACTCCGTCCGCCTTTGCGATGTTGGTGCGCATTTGCGTGTCTGATTTCACATTTTCCATGCGATAGTAGTCCATCACACCAAGGCTGCCGCTGCGGAATGCTTCAGCCAGCGCAAGCGGCACTTGAGCCTCGGCTTCGACGACTTTTGCCTTCATTTCCGCCACGCGAGCGATCATTTCCTGCTCGAGGGCGACGGCTGCTGCACGGCGAATTTCAGCTTCGGCCTGGGCCATGTTTTTATTCGCCTCAGCTTGTGCTTCTTGGAGTTGAGCGCCGACGTTTTCACCAACATCGACATCCGCGATATCGATCGATAGAATTTCAAAGGCGGTGCCGACATCAAGGCCACGCTGGAGAACGACTTTAGAAATGCTATCCGGGGATTCTAACACCGTTTTATAGGTCGCCGCCGAGCCAATGGTGGTGACGATGCCCTCGCCAACGCGGGCGATGATTGTGTCCTCCTTGGCACCGCCGACGAAGCGATCCAAGTTGGTGCGGACCGTCACGCGAGCGCGCACTTTGACTTGGATGCCGTCTTTTGCCACACCATCAATTGTCGTTCTGCCTGTTGCAGGATTCGGACAATCGATCACTTTCGGGTCAACGGATGTGCGCACCGCTTCGACGACGCTTTTGCCAGATCCTTTCGTCGCCAGATCAATCGCACAAGCGCGGTCCCAATCCAACTCGATGCCGGCTTTGCGCGCAGCAATCAAGGCTTGGATGGTTTGAATCACATGGCCACCTGCTAGAAAGTGCGCCTCGATATCATCGATTGGAATATCGATCCCCGCTTTTTTTGCGGTGATGCGCGCATCCACGACCATGCCGTAGGGCACTTGCCGCAAGCGCATGGCCACCAAATCGGTGAAGCCTACGTAAGCACCGGCGAGCCACGCTCTCAACCACACGTTGAAGAATGAAATGACGATGAATAAAATAATGAGGCCGACGACGACCAAGACGATGGTGATAATGAGTGTTAGGTTAATCATGGCTGTGTGTATGTTAGAAAATTAAGAAGTTGTGTTAGTCACGATGAGGCGAAAATTATCTGCTCCGATGACTTTGAGGCGTTCGCCAGATGCAGTAAATCCAGATTGTGAAAATGCTTCGAAGCGTTGATTATCGATCATTACATAACCGGTCGGCGCAAGTGCGGAAATCGCCAATGCCTCGCAGCCAATCCATTTTTTCGCATCGTCTGAGAATAAGCTGGCTTGGCTGGTGACTTCGCTGGAAAGAAATAATCGTCTTCCCATCTTGGTTTTGCGTAAAATGAGGAATTCGATTGAAAATGCGATGGCTGAGAGCAGAGCGGCTGCCAGCAAGGCGAGGCCGCCACCATTTAATCCAAATTCGATGTATGAGAAAACGGTTCCTATCAACATGAGAAGCCCGCCAATAAGACCCAATACTCCTCCTGGCACGATTACCTCAGCAATGAGCATCATGATTCCTAACAAGAAAAATGTGATGATCAGTGTCATGATTTCAGTTCGGTCACTTGCAAAGAAAATGAATCATGGTTTTGAACGACAATGGGAGTGCCTTCTTTAATATAACCTAACAAAACACGCGCTTCATAGCGTTTACCAGCAATTTCCACATGACCGCTTGGGAAAAGATCCGTAACGGCAACCCCATGGAGACCGGTGAGCGAATTGGTTCTTACCGATCCTTTTTGTTGATGTAATGCATGGCCGGGACCAAGCGGCTCACCACCCACCGCGGTTTTGAGCACCATACGATTCCATATGCCACCATTGGGTAAAAAACGCAGGATGAGAAAAAAAAGAATGATGGCTAACAATAAGCCAATTCCCAAGTTCACAGCCGGATTGACGAATATCTGCGGATCAAAGGCCCATGATTGGCTTGGCCAAATATCAGCCATCGACCAAATCAGTGCTACTAGAATCATCATAACTCCGGTAAAAATTAAAATGATGATTCCCGGGATGAAGAAAATTTCCACGGCGATGAGGACGATTCCGCCGAGAAATAGTAAAAGCGGTTCATGGCCTGATAGACCGGCCACCATATGACCGAGAAATACAACGGCGAGCAGTAAAATGCCTGTGATGCCAAAGAAACCAAAGCCTGGGGTTTTAAATTCAATGAATAATCCAAGAATTCCTAAGGCCAGCAAAACGGGAGCAACGCCAGTGATGTATTGAGCTAATTTTTCCGACCAAGTTACTTCTAATCGGATGATTTCGTATTTTCCCTTGCCGTAGTAAGAATCTAACAATGATTCCAAGTTTTCGTAAATGCCAGCGCCTAATAATGGAACGGGTGGATCTCCAAATTTCTCAAGCGCCTCGGTGGCTGTTAGAGTGAGTAATTTGCCTTTTTCTTTGAGCACTCGATCACCGATTTTGTATTCGCTATTGATATCCACCATTGCATTGATCACATCTGCGCGATATCCCTTGCCTTCAGTCACTGCGCGGACTCGGCCAGCAAGGTAACTTACGATTTTTTCGCGCATGACTTCATCGATCTCCTGGCCCGTCGCGAGCACAGGCGCGGCTGCTCCAATCAGGCCACCGGGTGCGAAATAAATATCATCCGTTGCAGCAGCGATCAATGCACCTGCGGAAATTGCTTCACGGTTGACGTAAGTAATGACGCGGCCTGGAAATTTTTCGATGCCTTTGAGCATTTCAAATGTCACATCCAAAGCGCCGCCTGGCGTTTCCATATCGAGCACGACCGTATCGATATTTTTATCCATCGCTTCCTTGAGCCCACGGCGCAGGATAAACCATTCTGGGTTGGCGATTTGATTTTTAATCGGAATCACCATCACGGAAGAAGGCTTGGAAACGACCTTCTCGGAATCCATTTCAACGGGCGATGCTTGCGCAAAAAGCACACTGCATACGCTCATTAAGCATGCGCTTATAGAAAAAAACGTTCGTCCAAACACACTCCACATTATGCATCTTATTTTTCAGACGCAAGAGATCCGTTCATGGAAGATCTGCTTATTTTTCTATAAATCGCGGAATCAAATGATACGGCTATCGAGGTTGAATACTTGGCCACTGGTGAAAGGCATTTCAAAATGGAGATTGCGAATAAATGACGCAACGTTTTCGACTCTATTGAAATTTCCGAGTGCGTGATTTGTTAGAATCGCCGCGCGGCGTTTGGCACTGATTGCCCTTGTCATGGGTGTATCTAAAAATCCCGGCATGATTGCGTTAATGCGGATTTGGCTCTTTCCATATTGTTTTGCTAACGCATGAGTTAATCCAATGAGTGCCGCTTTTGCACAGGCGTAAGGAACCTGTCCAATCGGTGGATGAATCGCGGAAAAACTTGAAATGAAAATGATATGGCCACACCGATTTTTCTCCATCGCAGGCAAAACATGATTAGCGACTTGCTGCGCACCGACAAAATTTACGCTCCACAGATCATCCCAATTTTTTTCGGTAAGGTTTTTTAAAGGTGCGTCATGAATTTTCCCAGCAGCACAAATCAGCAGATCAACTTCGCGATTTTCAAAATAGGCAGTGATGGATGACTGACGAGCGATGTCCAGTTGAACTTTATCTGGAGCCAACACCTCGCAAAAAGCTGCACGTAAATCTCGGGAGATGGCCTGCGCCAAATGACCAGCCCCACCCGTGATAACGACCCGTTGACTCATAAAATTCTCTCCTGCCTAATAAGCCCTGCATAAATCGTGAATAACTCGTGAATGACTGAGCACAGTTTTTATTTCATCTATGATTGAATGACTTTTCCCCAAAAAATCGATCCAAACCACATGTTATTCTTCGCATGGAACACTGATGCTTTCAATGAGGAACTCCTCTAACAGCGACTTATCCACACTATGAAGAAGAAGATATCTTTGGTTGAAAAAAGTTAAAGAATCATCATCAAACAAGAATTTATGTTAGAAGCAAATGACTCCTCAAATCAACATCAACGCAGGCTGCTCGATGAGTTTTTTAACTTCGGCAAGAAATTGCGCAGCAATGGCGCCGTCGACCACTCGATGGTCACAGGAAACGCCTAAATTCATGCGCAGTCCGGGTATGATTTGTCCATTGACGACGACTGGTTTTTCAATCGCTGCACCGACGGATACAATCACGGCCTGTGGCGGATTGATAATCGCATCAAACGACTCAATGCCCCATGCGCCCAGATTAGAAACCGTGACAGTGCCGCCATCAAATTCGTCTGGCTTGAGCTTTTTGTCTTTGGCACGAGCTGCCATTTCTTTGACAGCTTTGGAAATGGCGAGTAATGATAAATTTTCAGCCTGCTTAATCACTGGTGTCACTAAGCCATCTTCCACAGCGATCGCAATCGATAGGCCGATGTGCTTGAATCGCACCATGTGATCTCCCGCATAGGATGAATTGACTTCCGGCACCGCTTGTGTGGCTTGCACGACGGCTTTGAGCACAAAATCGTTGACGGAATACTTGTTTCCTTTCGTCTTTTCTGCCTGATCGTTGATTTGTTTGCGCAGTGCCATCAATGGAGCAACATCTGCTTCTACGTGTAGGTAGAAATGTGGGATCGTGACTTTGGAAGTCAGCAATCTTGAGGCGATGATTTTTCGCATCGATGAAAGTGGAATTTTTTCATCACCTTCTTTGGCTTTTGGTAAAATCAATTCGACCCCGGAATTCGCAGTGGCTGCTGGCGTGACGGAAGCGGCAATTTTTGATTTCACCGCTGCGGCAAGGTTGTTTGCAGCAGTCGCCTCAACTGAAGGTGCGGAGTGGGCGGCCTGCTCTACATCCGCTTTGACAATCCGTCCACCAGGCCCAGTGCCTTGAACTTTTTGCAGGGAAACACCCATATCCGCAGCTACTTTGCGGGCCAACGGAGACGACTTGATGCGTTCTCCACTTGCTAATTGTGTCGCAGGCGCTGGTGCTGAAACCACGGCAACTGCAACTGGCGATGACACTTCCGGCGCTGGGGGTGCGCTTTTTGCTGTCGTCGGTGCCGCGGGAGTTTCGCCATCATCGCCAAGGACCGCGAGCACACTTCCTATCGGTGCTTTTTCACCTTCTTGAATTCGAATTTCTAACAGAGTTCCTTCGTCAAATGCTTCCATTTCCATGGTTGCCTTGTCTGTTTCCACTTCGGCAAGAATGTCGCCAATTTCGATTTGATCGCCGACTTTTTTGTGCCATTTGATGAGTGTTCCCTCAGTCATCGTGTCTGAGAGCTTAGGCATTTCGATATTCACTGACATAGTAAGATAGGTCTAAAAACTGGGTGAAGATGTTCTAATTCATGCTGAGTTCCAATCCTTTTTCCTTGAAGCATGTAAAAAATAGCAACAAAAAACGCGCGATGGCCAATTGAGGCACACCGCGCGTGATTCAAAGTCAAAAAGTTATGGAGCAAGCGGCTTCATCGATGGAATCATTCCAAGATGAGGATTTCCATCACCTGATTGCACGGTTGCCATTTTGAGCGTCGTGTCGGAAGTGGTGCCACAGCAATCCTTTTTAGGGCAATAGTAACGCACGCATGGTCCGCATCTTACACGCACTTTTTTGGTCACCGTTTTGTAACGAGGGACTTTTTTCTCAATCGTTTGCACCATACCGCCTTTACTACCTTCGACGACGACTTCCTCCGTCACGATGTCATATTTGCAAGTTTTGACTTGGCGGGTTTCAGTGACGTAACCGGCAGTTTGGCTGTGCAAACCAAACATGGAACAGCACGAGGAAAAACCTAAAGTAACAGCAAGAAGGGCGGCGAGGTAGCAGAGTTTTTTCATAATTGGTGATAAGTGATTAGTAAAAATAAGTTTATAAGCAGCAGCAAGAACTTAACGTGACAAGTCCAACGGCTGCGACAAATAGAAAAGAAATACGTAAAACCATGGCGCAAATTCTATGAAGTGATCATTTCATGGCAACCAAAATGTGACAGCTTGGCAAAAATCATGCAAATTTCATGCTAAGAACTTTTTCCACAATCCGCTTAGGGTTTGGAAGTTGTTCATTCTCAATGTGTGGTGAATATATCGAAGGCGAATCTAACGAACAAACGCGGCGAATCGGCGCGTCCAGGGCATCAAATGCTTCCTCTTGAATAATCGTGGCAATCATCGCTGAAACACCGCCAAATGGCTTCGATTCATCCACTAATACCACACGGTGAGTTTTGTGGACCGTGCGCAAAATGGCCTCGACATCTAACGGGCGAATCGAGCGTAAATCTAACACATCTGCATCAATGCCGTGCTCCGCCTTCAGGATCTCTGCCGCAGCGAGCGCGTGAATCACCGAGCGGCCGTGGGCGATCAAAGAGATGTCTTTGCCTTCACGTTTCAGATCTGCCACGCCGAGTGGGATCACAAAATCTCCATCCGCCGGATCAGGCACCTCGCCGGTATTTCCATACAGCAAGGTATTTTCCATGAAATAAACTGGATCGTTGTCACGAATCGCAGACTTGATTAGGCCCTTGACATCTGCGGGTGTGGCTGGTGAGCAAACCTTCAAGCCAGGAAATGCCGCAAATAATCCTTCCGGAATATGCGAGTGGGTGGCCCCAACGCCCGTGCCGCCATTGGCTGGCCCACGAACGACGATCGGGCAGTGGCAAAGGCCGCCAGACATGTAGCGCACACAAGCGGCATTGCTCACGAGCTGGTCAAAAGCCACCGAGTGGAATGACCAAAACATCAGCTCCATCACTGGACGCACGCCGAGCATGGAAGCACCGATGCCCATGCCGATGAAGCCTGCTTCAGAAATCGGCGTATCGACAACGCGTTTATCGCCCCATTTATTCCAAAGTCCTTCAGTGACTTTATAAGCACCGTTGTATTGGGCAATTTCTTCGCCGAGAAGCACCACATTAGGGTCGCGAGCGAGTTCTTCATCAAGGCCTTCGCGAAGAGCTTCGCGGTATGTCAGTGTGCGCATGGTAGATTTTGAAAAATGAGTAACAGTGGGTGTTTTTACTGAACGGCTGTATCGTTGAAAAAGTGGCGCCCAATTTTAGAAGCAGCCGTTTGATGATCACTTTCCCAATACACATCAGTTCCGATGTCTGCGACCGTTGGAGCTGCGGATTCTTCCGCAAATTTCACGGATCGTGCGGCTTCTGCTGCGGCATCCTTCGAGATGCTTTCGGCTTGTTCGTTAGTCAGCACGCCTTCCGCAACCAAGCGAGTGCGGAACACAGATATCGGGTCATGATTGAGTTTGTAGTTCTCAATCTCCTCGGGAGTGCGGTATTTTTTGTGATTCGCATCTGCCACGCTGTGCCCATAGTAGCGATAGGTATCAATTTCAATGACCGACGGCTGATGCTGCTTTCGCGCGCGCTCCATGGCGATGTGCGTTTTTGCCCGCACTTCGTAAATATCTGAGCCATTGATCACATCCCACTCGATGCCGTAGGCTTCTGCACGCTCGGCCAAGCACGATTGATAAGCTGAGGAGCGCTTTTGCGATGTTCCCATCGAGTATCCATTATTCTCAATCACATAAATGACCGGAATATCAAATAAAGCGGCGAGATTGAGTGATTCGTGATAGGCACCTTGATTCACCGCACCATCGCCCAAATAACACAGGCAGCAGCCCTCGCGGCCAAGATATTTCAGACCATAGGCCAATCCAAGGCCGAGCGGCGTTTGTCCTCCGACGATGCCGTGCCCGCCCCAATAATTTTTATCCGGTGCGAAAAAGTGCATGGAGCCTCCTTTGCCCTTTGAGCAGCCCGTTTGCTTGCCAAACATTTCCGCCATGCACTCATCCATCGACATGCCGACAGCCAACGCATGGCCGTGATCCCGATAGGCAGTGATGAAGTGATCATCTGCTCCACCGAGAGAAATCGTGCCGACTGCCACCGCCTCTTGGCCAATATACAAATGCAAAAATCCGGCCATCCGTCCGGCATTGTAATACTTGAGCGATGCTTGTTCAAAGCGACGGATGCGGACCATCTGCTTGTAAAGATTCACCTTATCTCCAGCAGTCAGTGCTTGATTGATCGGTGAGTTGGCAAAATCTAAACTGGCGGGGCTAGCTTGGAGCATGGGAATCGATGAAAAATTGACAGGAATGACGGGAAGTGGAAAATCAGGAAAGCACGGGTTGTTTGGAAACTGATGGCGCAGAACCTAAACTCGGCATGCGGCAATTGGCCATAAGAATGATGCCTGTAAAGATCAAATTTGCAGCGCACATATTTCTCAAGAAAACCCACGATGGCAATGCGCCGGCGATATCTGGCCCCAACCATAATGACTGCCACAGACCAAGACCCGTTTTTGCATACATCGGATCAATCGCCCACGCGAGAGTGCAGGTGAGGGTGTGAAATAAAACGGCAGCCAAGGCAGAACCCAGCCAGACCCACATTGTAGAAAAACGCCGGAAGCCAAGACCTAGCACATACATGAGGGAAAGGCAGATGCCTGCCGTGAGGAAAATCCCCCAATCCCCCACTGGCCCCGTGGCAAATGGATACGTCACCAACCACACTGCCAGCGGCATTGCGTAGCCTTTCCAACCAGTCGCCAGAAGACATCCACAGAAAAAAATCGCCGTCAGTGGCTGGAAATTTGGTAAATATTCGGGAAAAGCACTGCCTAGTAATCGGAAGCCGATCAGTAGCCCGAGAATCAACACAAGTGGGATGTAGCGCTGCATGACAAGGCATTGTGTATCGATTATTGCTCATGTTCTAGCGAAAAATTGCTCGAATCCTAAGAAAGTGGCGGTTTTTGGTTTTCAAGCAGATCTTTCAGTTTTACATAACCCCATGATTTGGGAAACGCTGCTTGAACACGCATGGGCTGCCCGTGAAAACGCCTACGCCCCCTACTCCAATTTCCGCGTCGGTGCAGCACTGCTCGCCGCAGATGGATCGATCTTCTCGGGTTGCAATGTTGAAAATATTTCCTACAGCCTCACTCAATGTGCCGAACGCGTGGCCATCGGCTCAGCGGTCGCCGCGGGCAAGATGGAATTTTTGGCCATCGCCGTCGTCGCAGATACCCAAGTGCCCATTTCACCATGCGGTGCCTGCCGCCAAGTCATGGCAGAATTCGGCGTGCCGGTGGTCATGATGGCCAATCGTGCGCAACGCCTCGAAATGTCACTCGAAGAACTCTTGCCGCGAGCCAGCGCGGGAATTCTCGATGCGCCGCCATGAGACGCGTTGTTCCACGTGGAACTTTCCCCCGATTTTTCCGCACTTGAGCTTCTCGGATCTCGTCCTATGCTGCGGCCCTGACTAACTGATCCATGTTTCGCTATCCTAAAATCTATGATGTCCTGGTGATTGGCGCCGGCCATGCAGGCATCGAAGCCGCGCTTGCCGCCACTCGTCTTGGCGCGCAAGTCGGGCTATTGACGCAGAATTTGGATACGATCGGCCAAATGTCATGCAATCCCGCGATCGGTGGACTAGCCAAAGGCCACATGGTGCGGGAAATCGACGCACTCGGCGGCGCGATGGCACTCAATACAGATGCGACGGCCATCCAATGGCGCATGCTAAACGCATCCAAAGGACCATCGGTCCGCGCACCGCGCGCTCAATGCGATAAAAAAGCCTATCAATTTCGTCTCAAGCGAGTTTTGGAGGAAACTGAGAATCTGGAGATCCATCAGGCGAATGTGGCAGAGCTACTCGTCGAGCGAGATCAAATTTTCGGCATTGCGACGACTCTTGGGATGCAAATTCACGCTCGCTCGGTAGTGCTCAGCGCAGGCACATTCATGGGCGGATTGATGCACGTTGGGCTCAAAAACGAAAAAGGCGGACGCATGGGAGACGCGAGTTCCCAAGTATCCGAATCGCTCAAACATTTAGGCTTTCAAGTCAATCGCTTCAAAACCGGCACTCCATGCCGCCTCAACGCTCGCAGTATCGATTTTTCCCAGTGCGAGCGCCAGCCCGGCGACGAACCAGTGCCGAAGTTCAGTTTCATAGCGGATACCTTGACGCGCGAGCCGAATGATCTTTTTACGCTCAATCCGTGGGGCGACCCCGCGTTCCACGTGGAACAATTGCCCTGCTGGATCACCTACACGCGGCCTGAAACGCACGACATCATCCGTGCGAATTTGCATCAATCGCCGATGTATTGTGGCATCATCGAGGGTGTGGGTCCGCGCTATTGTCCGTCGATCGAGGATAAGGTCGTGCGGTTCGCAGAAAAAGAGCGCCACCAAATTTTCCTAGAGCCGGAAGGCCGCGACACGCATGAAATGTATGTGAATGGGGTTTCGACTTCCCTGCCTTATGAAGTTCAGTTGGCCTTTTTGAGGACGATTCCGGGCCTTGAGCGCTGCGAAATTTTGCGCCCAGGCTACGCGGTGGAGTATGATTTCTGTCCGCCCACGCAGCTTTCGTCCACGCTAGAGACCAAGCTGGTGAGCCATTTGTATTTTGCTGGGCAAATCAACGGCACCTCCGGTTATGAAGAAGCGGCGGGGCAAGGTCTCATTGCGGGTGCGAATGCTGCGCTCAAAGTCCTTGGCCGCAGCCCATGGGTTCTTGGACGCGATCAAGCATATCTCGGCGTGATGATTGATGATTTGGTCACTCGTGGTTGCACAGAACCGTATCGCATGTTTACCAGCCGTGCAGAGTATCGCTTGCGGCTGCGGCAGGACAATGCGGACATCCGGCTCACCCCGGTCGCGGCAAAAATCGGCCTCGTGGCCGGAGAGCGCGTGGCCCGCGCCGAAAAAAAAATCGAACAACTCGCGGAAGCTGGCTCATGGGTCCGGCAGACGAATCACGCGGGTGTGAAGCTCGATTTGTGGTTCCGCCGCAATGAAAGCCAATGGCAGGATTTACCAGATGATTTACGTGCCCGCTATCAGCCGGAGATTTGGGAATCGATCGAGACGGATTTTAAATATGAGGGCCACTTGGTCCGCCAACAGGTGCAAATTGACCGCATGTCTCGACAAGAGGAGAGAAACATTCCGATCGGTCTGGATTTCTCTACTATTCGTGGCTTAAAAAAAGAGGCGCAGGTGAGATTTACGGAAATCCGCCCGTCCACCGTTGGCCAAGCAGGACGCATTCCGGGGATTACGCCCGCTGATGTGGCGCTGTTGGTGATTTGGATTGAAAAATCCGAGCGTGAGCAAGCCGCCGCTTGCTCAGCCGATAGTTGAATCACCAGCCAAAAACCAATGGTGGGACGACGATGCGCAGGTTGCCCGCCGTGTGATCTTCTTTGTGCTCCACTGCGGAAACTAATTGATCAGTGAACTCGACGTTGGTGCGTTTGGTCTCCTCTTGAGTGACGTGCGAAAGTTGGCGAAAAACGTCGCCCGTGACCGGATTGACCCGCCGCACGTAGTGCTTAGTCTCTTTAACTTCAACGAATTCCCACACGGATGTCTCGCCTGTTTCGGTCTTGCGCACGGACGTTTTTTTCGGTTTGCCGAGAGCTTGCGTGACTTCGTCATAGGTCATGCCCACGGCCACGGCGCGGGCCGCAATCAGTTCTTGGACTTGAATTTGCCGTTGGTATAACGCTTTGAGCTGATTTTCAAAATCCGGATGTTTTTCTGAAGTGAATGCCCACGGCCCGACCCAGCCAGCGATGCCGTCGGTCTTTCCGCGGCCACGAACGCGGTAGCTGCGCTCAGAAATTGCTTCCAACCGGACGGTTTGATTAGCCATGAGCGTGCCAAGCCGGTTTTTACCGTCTTTATCTGAAAAAACGGGTGCGTCTTTGGCTACGAAGAGTTGGATGGGTTTGGAGAAAAGTGGCTCCATGTAAACGACTCCGGGCTCGGAATCGATGCCTTGTTTGCGTGTGTCGGGCGTGAGTTGCGCCAAGCCATGCGAGATGGTCATGAGAAAGAACGCGGGAATGATCCATTTCATAAAATCACATTAGCGTATATTTTTCAAAAATGGAAATGCTTTTCTGCAAGTGCCATGCCGAGTGCTTGCATCCTGCGGCGGAGTGGGGTGAGATGGCGCGCGATGCAGTTGATAACGGATAATTTAATCTCACCGGTTGTTCTGTGTTTTGTGTTAGGAATCGTCGCGCGCTGGATTAAGAGTGATCTGTTTGTGCCGGAGCAAATTTATCAAGGGCTTTCGATTTATCTGTTACTGGCGATTGGATTGAAGGGCGGCTCGGCGTTGGCTTCCACGCCAGTGAGCGAGGTGATGATCCCCGGATTGCTGACGTTATTGTTAGGAGTGATCACGCCCATTTCTGCGTATTTTTTGATGCGAAAATTCGGTCGCTTGGGGGTGGAAGACTCAGCGGCGGTGGCTGCGCATTATGGATCTGTTTCGGTGGTGACGTTTTTGGCAGCGGGCGAGGCGGTGAAGAGAGCTGGGATGACGGCAGAGGGATATTTGCCAGCGTTGGTAGCGATGTTGGAAGTGCCCGGCATCATCGTTGCATTGCTTTTTGCGAACTCGAGTAGCACCAACAAAAATAGTTGGAAGCGCGCATTGCACGAGGTGATCACGGGCAAGAGCATCGTTCTGTTAGGCGGGGGATTGATCATTGGCGCGCTTTGCGGCCCGGCGAAATTGCATGACGTGCAGGTATTTTTCAGCACGGCATTTAAGGGAGCGCTGTGCATTTTCATGATCGAGTTAGGCTTGTCCGCCGGCAAACGGCTGCGCGATGCGAAACGAGCTGGCGCGCGGTTGTTAGTGCTCGGATGCTTGATTCCGGTGTTGCACGGATTTCTCGGAGTCGCCGTGGCGCTGGTGGCGGGCATGTCTGTGGGCGGAGCGGCCGTGCTTGGGGCGATGGCATCGAGCGCTTCTTACATTGCCGCACCGGCAGCTGTGCGTGTGGCATTGCCAAAAGCCAATCCTGCGTATTATCTTACCATGGCGTTGGGCATCACTTTTCCATTCAATCTTGCCCTGGGCATTCCACTCTATCAGAAAATCGCAATCCTTCTCCAACGATGGCTGTAAAAATTCAACTTCGCAAAGTTAGCATCATCGCCGAGCGCGTGCTGCGTGACGAGATTCTCGATCTTTTACGCAAGCATGGTGCTACCGGTTGGACGCTCACACCCGTGCAAGGCGAGGGCGCGCATGGCAGCCGAGCCTCCGAGTTGGAGGGTAGCAATGTGCAAATCGACACGCTCATTTCCACGCACCGCGCGGATCGCATCATGGATGAAATTGCGTGCAACTATTTTGCCGATTGGTCGGTCATCGTTTACGCGGCGGATGTGGATGTGCTGCGTGCGGAGAAGTATGAAAAATCCTGAAATTGGCCAGCAACTGCGCGTGGGGAGTTTATTTTTTGGAAAGCTCCAAGCGATGGCTATTTTGAATCATTTTTTGCCAATCGTCAGGGATTTTTGCTTGAGTTGCGAAATTCCGCCAATCGCGGACTGCGGCGAGAACTTCTGTTAGGATGCTCGCTGCGCGGCCACGTTTCATCAGAGCTGATTGCGCGCATGCGTCAAAGTCTTGGTGGCTGAAGCGATCGCGTTTGCCATTGAGTGTCATTTGGTGCGTGGCAGTCCATGCGCCGCTCGGATTGTAGCTGTAAGTGATGTCGTAGGCTGGGGCCAGCGACCACTCGCCCTGCTGGTTCATCAAAAAGGAGATGTTTTTGACGTGATCGTCCTGATTGCGGGCGATGATGTTGAAGGCCATGCGGCGGAATTGTTCTTCGATTGTGGCCATCGGTAAATTCAGTTGTCGCAGAGTCAGGAGCGCTTGCTCGTAGCTATAGGCACCGGCTTGGTTGAAATCAAAATGTGCTAGCGCGCAGAGTGATTGCATGTGGAGTTTTTTTCCACCGGCTAGGCGATCGAAGCGCCGCGTCATGAAGTGGCGGCGGTCGTTTTCTTCAAGTAAGCAGCACTCGCTCATGGTGATGCCCGCGGCTTTGGCCATTAGGTAATACGCGTATTCAATGGCACCGTAACCTTTTGGATCCTCGATTTCTTTGTCCTTGTTGCCAGAAACGCCATCGAATTTGAGCAGCCAGTATTCGAAGCCATCCCCGGCCGGAATTTGCCCAGACCGCACCTCATGAGTTTGGCGATTCCAAGCAATCACGGCTTTAGCACGCGCTCCGCCGGCTGACGTTCCGACGCGTAGGATGGCCCTCAGAGCGTCCGCTTTCCGGTCTTCGTCAAAATGCTCGTGCAATCGGTGGCGATGGGTGAGCACTTCACTGGCCAGTTGCACCAACGCATCGATATCCATTTTGGATGATTTCCGCTCCTTGGGCCCAAGCACGGGTGAAAATTCCAGTGCTCCCGTTCCTCGGTTGCCAGTGTAGCAAAGCCGCTCAACCGCGCTAAAGCTGCTCGAGCCGCGGCCCTGAGTGGCAAGCCAAGCATCGATCAATAAATTTCCAAACTTATCTGGAAGTGAGTCCGCCAACATGCCGGGCAGGCCGTGAAATGTGGCCTTTGGCAGCGCGGGAAATTCATAAACCCGTTCGCTCAATGGCATCATCAGTGGCGAGAGTTGAATGCCACTGTGCGCGAACTCAGCATCGTATTGAAATGCAGCGGTATCGCGCCCTTCTTCGAGCAAAACCGCGCCGATCGTTCGCCCCCAGAGATTGACTTTTGCGATCATGAATTTTTATTCCACGTCCATTTTTGGGGAGCTGAAAGCGTTTTTTGGCCAGTCGCACGTTGCCGTTTCCGCCCTTCTTCCCGCAATTGAGCCATTGGGCTGAGCGATACTTCCGGCAGCAATGCATCGATGCGATCGATGATCTTGAGCACGCGACAAATGCGTAAAAATCCAGAGAGCTGGGTCGCCACTGCGCCGGATTCTAGCCGCTCCACTGTGCGTTTGGAAATTCCCGCCTGCTCGGCCAATGCGGCTTGTGTGAGGTTTTGCTCAATCCGCAAGCTCGCCAGCCGCGCTCCAATTTCTTTGAGCAGAACATCATCGGTGGAGTTTGAATTTATTTTCATTAATGCGCCTAATGTGGCGAATT
This sequence comes from Verrucomicrobiota bacterium, assembly GCA_004294095.1. Classification (GTDB taxonomy): domain Bacteria; phylum Verrucomicrobiota; class Verrucomicrobiia; order Verrucomicrobiales; family Akkermansiaceae; genus Luteolibacter. Next base: position 45,974 of record RDZR01000028.1, on the reverse strand, counting down.
GAATGCACAAAACAAGATAATTCGTCATTAATGTAAAATTAAAGAGTAAATCTGAAAATCATTGGGAAAATAGGATTGCAGCACGGATTCACAAACAGCGTCTTTTTCTAAACCCCTGAAGCTCGCTATGAAAATATATGATCGATACCGCCTCAGCACTTGCATATTACTTGCGTTACTGCCGAGCTTAGGTTTTTTTCCTTCAAGGAATTGCGCACCGCTGGAATGGAAACTGCGGCGAAACGAAGATCCCATTTAATAATACAGAAATCAACATGCCTGAGACCATTCAATCTCAAATTCCGTTCGCTGCTCGCACCTCGGTGGAGCAAGTTGAAGAAGGCGATCAGCTCGCGCCCAAATTCGATGAACATGGCTGCATTCCTTGCATCACAGTTCATGCCGGGTCTCGCGAGGTGCTGATGTTCGCTTTCATGAATGCGGAGGCGATGCGTCTAACAATTTCCTCTGGCCTTGCGCACTATTGGTCGCGCTCGCGGCAGAAACTGTGGAAAAAAGGGGAAACTTCTGGGATGTTTCAGCTCGTTCAACGCATGCTGATTGATGACGATCAGGACTGTGTGATTCTCGAAGTGAAGTTGACTCCACCTGCCATCGGCGGCAACGAAGCGTCATGTCACGTGGGCTATCGGTCATGTTTTTATCGAGAAATCCCGATTCGTCCCAGTGCTGAGAAATCCGTGAAATTGACTTTTATCGAGGACTCAAAATCGTTTGATCCCGAGACCGTTTATCAGGGCGTGCCGAACCCCACCCGTCTTTAAAACACTCAATATAATCCACCTAAATTCCATGCAAGTTTTCGCCTCATATGATGAATGGCACAGCGCCATTACCGGCCGTTGTGGCCTGACCCTCAGCAAGGAATACTGCGAAGAACGCATCGCAGCGCTGATGGATGAAAAAGCACCTGGAACGAAGCCATTCATCGAGACTTACGGCGCTGACTATCGCGATCAAGTCATCGCTTGGTTCCGCCAAGCGCTGTCATCATGATTGCTGTCCATCGCCCAAAAATGGTGCGTCCACTCATTGAATGAACCCACGCCCATGAGCACCCAAAGTCAGACAGCCACCACCTTGACCACCGTTTTGTTAGGTTTGGAAAATGTTGGCAAAACGCAACTTCTCGCCTCGCTCGTAGGCAAGCTCCCACTGCCGGAAAATTTCCGTGGCTCGACTCTTGCGTGCGAGACTTACCGCGATGGCAAGGCGAAGTGGATCGACACACCTGGTCTTCACCGCGAATCGGAAACGGCCACCACCCGAGCTGCCCTTGCGAGCATTGAAGAATCAGACCGCATCGCGCTGATCGCTCGCGCAAGCCGCGCGAGTGAAGAACTAGCGAGCTTGTTACCCATCGCCGCAGGCAGGCCCGGCTTTGTCATTTTGACTTTCGCTGATGAAATCCCTGCTGCCGAGAACTCCGCGGATTCCCTAACAGCTCTGCAAGAAAAACTAGGAGTGCCCGTCTTCCTGATCGATGCCCGGAAGCCACCCGCCGCGATCCTTGCGAGTCTGCGTTCACTGGCCAACGCGCCTGTTTCCGAGCTCACTCATTTTCCGGTCATCGCTCCGTCTGAGATCCCGGCACCTTTTGCTGCCGCGCCGGATCGACGGACTTGGCTCGACAAATTTGTTTCCTTCCCGCTCGTCGCGCTTGCTCTGCTTTTTCTGCCCGCCGCGATCGCTGTGGTTCAGGCAAACCGGATTGCCGACGCGCTTTTTGATTCTGTAAAATCCCTGTTAGATCCGGCACTTGCTCAGATCGCCACCTGGCCATCGCTACTCGCTGCACTCTTCGGTGGCGATTACGGATTGGTCTCGATGTTTCCATTTTTAATCCTCTACGCCGCGCCTACGATTCTGGTTTTTTCGGCGATTCTTGCGATTTATAAATCCACCGGGCTTATTGAAAAAATCTCCGTCGCCCTGCATCCCTACTTGCGGCCATTCGGCATCGGCGGGCGCGATCTCGTTCGCGTGATGATGGGATTTGGCTGCAATGTTCCGGCCATCATTTCCAGCCGCGCCTGCACTTCGTGTTCTCGTGGGGCCTGCGTCTCAGCCATCTCATTTGGCTCGGCATGTTCCTATCAACTTCCCGCCACGCTGGCCGTCTTTGCCGCCGCGGGAATGGCTGGCATGGGGCTCACTTACCTAGCCGTGCTCTCGATCACCACTCTCATCTATCTGCGCTTCACCACTCCGCGGGCTTTGCGCCTCGCCACCAACAAATTGCTCATCCCCGAGGCCAGCCCTCTCCGCCGCCCATCGTGGCTTGCCGTTTGGCGCGAGACGGCGGGCACGTTGAAACAATTTGTGATCATGGCTTTCCCGATTTTCATCGGCATCTGCTTCGCCGCCGCGGCACTCGCATGGCTCGGCGTGCTCGATGCTCTGTCCAAGGCGCTGACTCCGTTGATGGCGCTCTTTAATCTTCCGGGCGAAGCTGCCACCGCCATCGTCCTTGGCTCGATCCGCAAAGACGGCTTGGCCATCGGGCTGTTAGATAGCGAGTGGGGTGCCCTCAAAGTCGCTCTCACGACTCCTGCTCAAGTGCTGACGGCGGTCTATCTCGCCGGGGTTCTGCTTCCTTGCTTGGTCACTCTTGTGACGATCGGCCGCGAAATGAAATGGAAATTTGCGGTGAAGCTCTGCGCTCGCCAGATGGCGTGGGCCGCAGGATTTAGCCTGATCATCGCATGGGCGGGCCACCTCATGTTCTAACCCACAGCGCTACGCCGAATTTGGAACCGTCTAAAATCTGGAAATTATGGCGTTTATAGCGTTTATTTGGTTGTATGGTTATGATTTCTCGTTTACCTAGTTCCCATGTTGTCTCATAAAAATCGATTAGACCCTTCGTTCATTAACAAAAGCGAACTCCGTCGTCTTACCGTCGCCTTCGCCGAGCCGGGACATGTAAAACTCATTGATGATCAAGGAAATCAGACGGAAATTCCCGAGGAGATTTTCCAGCATTTAGCCCGAATTGTTCGCTTAATGAATGAAGGGCGGGCCGTCGTGATGATGCCGGTGGACGAGAAGTTCACCACTCAGGCCGCTGCCAACTATCTCGGAGTTTCCCGGCAGCACTTGGTGGATCTTCTGGAAGCGGGTGAGATTGCGTTCCACAAAGCAGGAACTCATCGCCGCATCGCCTTTAATGACCTCCTAGAATATGAAGACAAAAGGGACGGTGAACGCCACGAGGGACTCAACCGGATGTTCCGCAAGGTGGCGGAGTCGGGGAAATACGAGGGCGATTTCAAAGCCAAAACACGGTGAGGGCGGATTTCAGAGTCTGCTTGGATGCCTGCGTCCTGGCAAATATCCGGGTCTGCGACCTACTGCTCAGGCTCGCCGAAAAGCCCCGGCTTTTCCTTCCCATCTGGTCCAATGCCATCCTCGAAGAAGTGCGCCGGACCCACGTGGACAAGCTCGGATAGGACTCTGAGCTGGCGGATTACTTCCAACTGGGAAGTCCGGCGTTTTTTTCCGGACGCCATCAATGATGATTACCAGCACATCCTCCCGCGCCTGACCAACGATCCGAAGGACCGGCACGTTCTTGCCGCCGCCATCCGTGCGGGAAGTTCGTTGATTGTTACCTTCAATCTGAAGGACTTCCCTCCAGATTCGATCAAGGAATGAAATGTCGAAGCAACCCACCCACAGGATTACCTCCTGGTTCTCTATGAACTCGATCCGGCTCAGATGATTCAACGCGTCGCGAAGATTGCCGGTCAACACGACGAGACACAATTCGATACTCTGGTGGAGCTCGACAAATCGTGCCCCACCTTTGCCGCGCGACTGATTGATGATCTGGAGCTTTGCTAACCAATGCGATGAACTTCCGCATCTCCGACACTTTTACCAGCAGCTTGGCCAAACTCACAGCCCAAGAACAAAAGACTGTGAAGACAACCGTATTCGATCTTCAGATCAACCCATCCCATTCGAGTCTCAGCTTCCATCGAATCGACCGCGCCAAAGATTCGCAGAATCGAGCTGCCGTTTCACATGGTTCATCAGCCGTCCCGCGCCACAGACTCAGCTAACTGAGTGGCAAACTCCCGCCCACAAATCTTGCCGAGTTCACAATCCTATTTCCCGGACTCCGGCTTGTCAGGTCTTATGACTAATTTACGGGTTGCATAGCGGGCCTGAACCTTTACATCTCCGCATCACATTTAAAGAAAAGTGTTTTTTCTTTAAATGTCCTGAATCTTATAAAGAATTCTTTTCATCTTTGCTGCCGGATCCTAGAATATTTCTCTACACCTACATTCGCAAAGAAGCCGTTCTCTCCTCCCAGATCGAAGGCACCCAATCCTCCTTGTCCGATTTGCTCCGCCACGAAATTGGAGGCACCCCCGGAGGTTTTGCTGAGGACGTTAGTGAAGTCTCCTGCTATGTGGATGCCATGGAGCACGGTCTCAAGCTGTTAGCAGACGGTCATCCTCTGTCTTTGCGGATGATCCGGGAGATTCACGCCCGTCTTTTGGCAAATGGAAGAGGGTCCGCAAAACAACCGGGCGAATTCAAGCGCAGTCAGAATTGGATTGGCGGCACACGTCCGGGCAATGCCCGCTTCGTCCCCGCCCCTCCCGATCTTACGCTCGATTGTATGGGTGCACTGGAGAAATTCCTACACAATGATCCAATCACCACCCGCCCTTTGCTCAAGGCGGCGCTTGCTCACGTTCAGTTCGAGACCATACATCCCTTTCTCGATGGCAATGGCCGCCTTGGCCGACTTCTCATCACCTTTATCCTCTGCGCTGAAGGCATGCTTAGTCAACCGCTCCTTTATTTGTCTCTGCATTTCAAACGTCACCGGGAAACTTATTACGAGCTGCTTCAGGATGTCCGGCTCCATGGGGATTGGGAAAAGTGGCTTACTTTTTTCCTCAATGGCGTCATCGAAACTTCGCGGGAAGCGGTCGCTACGGCTCGCCGCCTTCTCGATCTCTTTGAGAATGATCGCGTCCGTCTTGAGTCCGAGGCCGCCTCTGTCCTCCGCCTCCACGCTGCTTTACAAACCCATCCCATTCTCTCCACAAGTGCCGCTGCGAAGCGGATCAAAGCCAGCCAACCCACTGTCAACTTGGCATTTAGAAAGCTCACTGCACTCGGCTTGATCCATGAAGTCACAGGCGGCAATTACGGGCGGCTCTACGCCTACACCCACTACCTAAAAATCCTCAATGAAGATGGCGAACCGCTATGAGTCGCCTATACCTCCGCCTTGGCAGCCATTGGAAAACTCATCGTGCGATTCATTATTTTTCTAACAGAATAAAAAATCAACGGTTGTTAGAGGAGAGGCTGCAAGTCTTTCATCACCGCTTGTCTGGTTGCCATGAGAGACGGTGAAGATGAAAAAAACCCTGTAACTTTGAGAGTTACAGGGTTTGAAAAAGAAATACACCCGAAGGGACTCGAACCCCTAACCTTCTGATTCGTAGTCAGACGCTCTATCCAATTGAGCTACGGGTGCCTTGCGCGGCTGCGGGCGAGCAGAAGATCCAATTTTTCAGGGAGCTGTCAAGGAATTCGAGAGATTTTTTATTTAGATCTTGTCTGGTGTAATTGCTGCTACACTTGACGCGGTCGCCAGAAGGGGCCATCGATAAGTGATGAAACGATTATTGTGCGCGGGATGGGTGGGATTGCTGGTGTCGCAAGGTTGGGTTTTTGCCGAGCCCGCTGAGTTGCCTCCTCTGCCTAAGTTAGATCAACCTGCAGAAGCACCCGAGGCAGAGCCAGCAACTCGGGTGAGCGCGCCACCTGAGGTGATTGCCGCGGCGGTGGATGCGGTGGCGCGGCTCGGAAATGAGGTGGTCATGGGAAGATTTACCGCGGCGATTGAGCAAATGAATCCACAGTGGAAAGAACGCACGGCATTGCGCTTGGGCGGGATGGACGTGTTAGAACGCCAGTTGCAGGGCGTGGCAGATCAGATGGTGCAGCAAGGGATCAGCATGATTAAATTCACACCCCACGCTCCGAAGGCATCATTCGAAGTGGCCCCAGGAAAATCGATGGAAACGGTCAATGGCCAAGTCGTTGAAAAATTGATTTTCCATAAATGGCTAGTGCTGGTTCCGACCACGACCAAGTTCCGTATCATACGGCCCGATGATGCGAAGCCGATTTTTATTGATAGCACCGGTTTTCAAGTCGCGGTGGCGGATAAGGGGAAAAACAATTGGTCTTTCATTGATGGGGCTGGGATCAGCGTGAGCGAACTTCGCAGCCTTTACCCGACGTTGCCACAGGACCTCGAATTGCCACCAACTGAGAAAAAAGAATCCCGCTAGATTATCCGAATCATGGCCAGTAAAAATCGCCGCTTGGCGAACAACCCGCAGACCCTTCACCAGCAACTTCTGAAATTATGGAAACGCGGCCAGAGTGAGCTTTGTGAAGTAAGAAATTCTGAGATTCACGGACGGGGTGTTTACGCGGCGCAAGCGATTGCCGGTGGGGAAAAAATTATCGAATACGTCGGCGAGCTGATTGATAAAAAAAAGAGTGAGCGCCGCGGGGTGGCTCAGCAAGCGAAGTCCGAACAAACGGGCGATGCTGCTGTTTACATTTTTACCCTCAATAAAACATACGACATTGATGGCGACGTGCCTTGGAATACGGCGCGTTTGATCAATCACTCATGCGAGCCGAACTGTGAGGCCTGGATCCAAGGGCGGCGGATATTTATCCATGCCCTGCGGGACATTTCCCCGGGAGAGGAACTCACGTTCGACTACGCGTTTGATGTGGAGCATTATCAAGATCACCCCTGCTTATGCGGGCGGCCAAATTGCGTTGGCTACATTGTGGCGCGCGAGCAATGGGATGAGCTGAAACGGCGTTTGAGTGAAATTACCACGCTCTAACAACGAGCGAAATTTCGCCAAAAAGTGCGCCATCCATGTCTTCGCTCCAAAGGTCATCTTGATCGGAATTCTGCAGGCTCAATTCATCGCCTAGGGTGACACCGACACCAGCTTGGAGGAACAGCTTGTCAACCAATCGGTGCGAGCCAAAAAGGCCGACTTGGTAGCTTGCGAGATCAATGTTGCGGGATTCTCCCATATCATCGGTGATGTTCCAATAACCGCCACTTGGTCTGCCACGAAGGCTCAATGACCAATCATCGCAAGGCTCGTATGAGACAATCAAATTCGGCCCGTAAAGCCCCGCGCGGAAATCTTCGCTGATTTTCCAATCAAAATTGATGCCGGGGAAAATCATCGCATCGCCATTCAAATTGATGGCTGCTACGCCGAAGCCGAGCGTGAATTGATCTGAAAATTTGTAGCCAGCACCCGCCGCAAGATCGAAGGTGAAGTCATCGCCATTGATGTGTTGGAAATCGCTTGAAATCTCAGCCCGGGCAAAGCCACCGAAGATCCATGGTGAGCCTTTTTCCATATTTACGATTCCGGCCATGAGACTAAATGAGTGCAGATCTTCATCGCCAATCGGGCTGGTAGGAGCGCCATCCACCGAGAGCATCGTCAGATCATATTGCGCAAGTGGCAGGATGAAGGTGGTTTCGGTGATGTTGATCGGTTTGGAAATCACAGACATGATGTTGATGTTGCTGTAATCCATGCTGCCAGCGGTGTCTTTGAAATCTCTTTCACCTGTTAAATTAAAGCGGGCTTGGATGACATCGATGTTGGGCAATTCTTCTTGTGCCGATAATTGACCGAGAGAGACGCCTAAAATTCCGACTGTATATGCTATTTGTTTGCGCATGGCTGATTGTAAACTAGTCTTTTAAAATGTGCAACATTTCTGATTTTGAAGCTGCCGTCTATCAAGCCGTGCGTTGTATTCCGCGAGGCAAAGTGGTGAGTTACAAGCAGGTAACGGCCAGTATTGGCCGCGGAAGCCCGCGCGCAGTCGGCTCCGCTCTTGCGAAAAATCCTTTTGCGCCCGAAGTTCCATGTCATCGAGCGGTTCGTTCAGATGGTGCACTCGGCGGATTTCACGGCATGACGCAGGGGGCGCGCATGCTTGAGAAGCATGAATTGCTGCGCTCGGAAGGCGTCGCATTTGATCGCTCTGGCCGTGTCATACCGGGCTCATTTTTAGCCATTTTTGATTCCTCAAAAAACGGCTGCGCCGAGGAGGATGCTAATGAGTCGGCTGGATGATCGTGTAGGCCCACCAAATCAGGCAGCCAGTAGCGATCATCAATAATAATAAAAGCATGATACTGCGGTTCTGATCGCGCAATGTGTTAGAAACAGCACCGCGGGTGACGGTTTCTTCATGATGTTTGAGGGTTACGCGATGACTAATTTCCGCCAGCGGCGGCATCATCGTTTCCAAGTCTCGTTTCTCCTTGGCGAGTTTTTTCGGTAAATCGCTACACTCTTTTTCGCGAGCTAGCAACGCGCGTTCTATTTCAGCTAAGTGCTCAAGCTCCAGTTCTTCTTGTAACTTTTGTTTTTTGCTCATCGTCGTGTGCTTATTTGATGAAATAAATGATCAAGGCAATTCCGCCGAGTGTGATGATGGGTAAATTAAAGGCAAATCCACTTTGCAATTGGCGCATGAAATCAGATGCTTCGCCACGCCGTGGGTGATTGTTTTTGCGGCTGCTGCCGTGGCCAAAAATGGGTGCACTGCGGCCATTCTGAAAGTGAGCGGATGCTTGATCATAATCATCGGCTGCTAGATCTAACAGAATGCTCGCCTTCTCAATTTTCTCAACTTGATTCGCCGGTGTCCATTGCTCGGGATTGATTTTATTAAGCCTTTCTAAATGTGTCGCGAAGCAGGCGCGCGTTTGCTCTAGATCTTCACCTTCTTGGCGCATGCTGTATAGCTCGCGCTCGATCAGTGTGATCGAGGATGATATTTTTTCTAGCAATTCTGCTTGTTGGCTCAGCAGGCCGCGCTTGCGTTTAGTTAGCTCCTCGAGCTCGATTTTTTTCCTCGCTAAATCATCTCTCTCCCGCTGGATACGCTCCATCTCAAGCTCCGCATCGCGCAACTGTTGATCAAAGTCTTCGCCTTTGAGCGTTCTAGGGTGGCTAATCTCCATCTGGCTTTGGCGAATATTTAGGTGATGGGTGTGTTCGTTGCTTGATGGCATGGTGAGATGTATGAACTGCTCAGCCGTTAGCAGACATTACAATTAAATCCAAGCAAATATCAGGATTTGTTAATAAAAATTCCGGCCTGCCCGTTTTTTCAAATATGAAACATCGTCGCCTGCGGCTCGTGCGCCAATTGATCGAGCGTGATTCGGTCAAGCGTATGGCGCAATGCAGAGGAAACTTGATCCCATGCGCGCTGGACGGCTGCACCGGATTCGCCGTCCGGATGGGCTGAGCAAACCAGCAATGAAGGATCAACGGCATCAATGATTTGGCGCAGGGAAATTTGCTGAGGATGCCGCGCCAACAAATAACCGCCTGCTTGACCTCGGCGGCTTTCAATGAGATGGGCTCGTTTGAGGTCATTGAGAATTTGCACTAAAAAATTTCCAGAGACGGCTTCCCGTTGCGCCAAGTCTTCGAGGCGTGTAAGGGTTTTGCCGTCATGGAGCTTCGCAAGCTGAGCAAGTGCTCGGCATGCATATTCCAATTTGAGAGAAATTTTCATGAATCCACTTCAGCAGACATCCACATCCGCATCGAGCAAGAAAACGTTAGATCTTTGCTCGGGCAAGCCAATTAGCCAAGATTTACTGTGGGCGCTTTTGTTTCAGGAAGCAACGCGCGCGGCAGATGAGGAGCCTTGCTTGCGGCATTTGCTCGATGATGTGGTTTTTTCGCGATCGTCTTTTGCGGAATCATTGGCGGCTCGGCTCGCGCGCCGCTTGGCACGAGAAGACATGCCACGCCACTCGATGGAGCCACTGCTGCTGCAAGTCTTTGAGGCGAGTCCGGAAATTTTACAGCGCGCGGCCAGAGATTTAGTGGCCATGCATGAACGCGATCCCGCGTGTTTCTCACCGTTAGAGCCGTTGTTGTTTTTTAAAGGATTCTTGGCCCTATCAAGTTATCGCGCGGCCCATGCACTTTGGCACAATGATCGCCGTTGGCTTGCTTTGTATTTGCAAAGCTTGGTTAGTGAAGTCTTCGCAGTGGACATCCACCCCGCCGCGCAGATTGGTTGCGGAATTCTGTTAGATCATGCCACGTCCTTTGTCGTTGGAGAAACGGCAATCATTGAAGATGATGTTTCCATCTTGCACGAAGTGACCCTCGGCGGCACTGGCAAAGCAACGGGAGATCGGCACCCAATCGTGCGTTCGGGAGTTCTGTTAGGAGCAGGTGCGAAAATTCTCGGCCGTGTGGAAATTGGCACTGGAGCAAAAGTTGGCTCCGGCAGCGTTGTCTTGCATCATGTCGCGCCGCACACGACCGTCGCAGGTGTGCCCGCGGTGGTCGTTGGTGCCGCTGCCGAGCCAAATCCAGCAATTGAAATGAATCAACACCTCGATTGCACTCAACCGAATGGATCATGACCAAGGATGCCTCGCGCTGGAAACGGATCGCATGCTCGGCCGTCCTGATGGGTTAGAAAAATTTTGTTAGATGCCGGTCGTTCCTCAAAGCACCTATCGCTCGCCTGCATGGTTGCGTGGTGCGCATGCGCAAACTATTGTGCCTGCCTTATTTCGTCATGTGCCGATGGTCACCACGGAGCGCGAGCGCATCGAACTGGCAGATGGTGATTTTTTGGATGCTCAGTGGGCCATCACTCCAAATAGCAAGCGGCTCGCGATTTTAAGCCATGGCCTCGAGGCAAGTCCGCGCAGCGAATACATCCAAGGCATTGCCGAAACGCTCCATCAGCTTGGCTGGAGCGTCATGGCGTGGAACTTTCGCGGCTGCGGCGGCACTCCCAATCGGCTGCTTAGAATGTATCACAGTGGTGCAACGGAAGATCTCATCGCCATCATCCAACACGCGATGCAGCGATTTCCTAACAGTCTGATAGATTTGGTTGGCTTTAGCCTCGGCGGGAATTTAACGCTCAAGTATTTGGGTGAAACACCCGCGTCATTGCCGCCCGCCATACATCGCGCGGCGGCGATTAGCGTGCCCTGTGATTTGGCCTGTGCCTCCCGGACTTTAGCCACACCATCGAACTGGCTCTACATGCGCCGGTTTATGCGCAAAATGCAGGCGCGCATTCGCCGCAAAGCCATCGAGTTTCCTGGCCAAATTGATCTAACAGGAATCGATGCCATGCGCACGTTTGCTGAATTTGACGATCGATACACCGCGCCGATCCATGGCTTCCTGAATGCGGAAGATTATTGGCAAAAATGCAGTTCAAAGCCGCATCTTACAAAAATTAAACACCCAACGCTTCTTCTAACAGCTCGCAATGATCCATTTCTCGGTCCGGATTGTTATCCATTTGATGAGGCAAATGAGAACCCATTTTTATTTTTTGAAGCACCTGCCGAAGGTGGCCACGTCGGCTTCCCCGGAGATTCGCTGCTAGGGGAAAATTGGATGGAACGGCGCGTGGTGGAATTTCTCGCCGCGCCCGATCCACACATTGCGATTGGCAAGTCGCAGCCATCTGCATAGTGCTTTCCACACATGTCCAATTTTTCTCGATTCCACTTCACCGGCATCTGCGGCACCGCCATGGGAGCTGTCGCCGCCGCGATGAAACAACGGGGCTATCACGTCAGCGGTTCTGATGCCAATGTTTACCCACCGATGTCTGATTTTCTCCGCGACCAAGGAATCGTTCTAACAGAAGGATATGCGGAAGAACACATCCCACATGATGCGGAGGTGGTGATCATTGGCAACGCGATTTCTCGTGGAAATCCCGAAGCAGAAGCCGCACTCGATCGCAAGCTGCTCTATCATTCATTGCCCGAAGTGCTCAAAGAATACTTCCTGCGCGGCAAACGCAATTTCGTCGTCAGCGGCACTCACGGCAAGACCACTACCACCTCGATGCTCGCTTGGTTGCTCAAACGCGCTGGCCGCGATCCAGGATACCTCATCGGCGGCCTGCCGAAAAATTTAGGCTGTGGCGCGCATTTTACCGACTCGGAATTTAATGTGTTAGAAGGCGATGAATACGACACTGCATTTTTCGATAAGCGGTCAAAATTTCTCCACTATCTGCCAGAATGTGTGGTGATCAATAATATCGAATTTGATCATGCCGATATCTACAATTCGTTAGATGAAATCAAACTCACCTTCCGCCGCCTGCTCAACATCGTGCCACGGCGCGGCCTCGCACTGATCAATGGCGACGAGCCAACTTGCTTGGAAGTTGCTGCCGCTGCGCCCTGCCCCGTCACCACCGTTGGCTTCGGAGAAAATTGCACACTCCGCATCGAGCAAGTAAGCTATGATTGTGATGGAAGTTCATTTGTGTTAGATGGCACGTCATATCGCATATTGATGACGGGCGAGTTCAATGTGCGCAATGCCGCGATGGCCGCCGCTGCCGCAACTTTTGCCGGTCTAACGCCTCAAGAAATTCACGATGGCCTACTCGCATTCGAGGGCATCGCCCGCCGTCAAGAACTCAAGGGCGAAGTTAATGGCATCAAGGTGATCGATGATTTCGCGCATCATCCGACGGCGATTCGCCTCGCCGTGCAAAGCCTGCGCCAACGTCATCCGAATGCTCGCCTGTGGGTGCTGTTCGAGCCGCGCTCGAATACGACTCGCCGCGCTGTTTTCCAAACCGAGCTGGCCGATGCACTTGCGTTGGCCGATCGTGCGGTGGTGGCTGCCATTCCAGATCTCCACAAAATCCCAGAAAACGATCGCCTCGATCCATCGCGCCTTTCTGCAGACATCGCCTCCCGCGGCGGACATGGTTGGTATCTCCAAAATGTGGATGAAATTGTGAAAAAGGTCGCTGCTGAAGCTGAGCACGGAGACATCATCGCGGTTCTCAGCAATGGCGGCTTTGACGGCATTCACCAAAAATTATTGGATGCGCTGGCATAATTTCTAACTGAAAATCACATCACCCATCCCAATGAACGTCTCGACTTCTGACGAGCGCATAGGGCATGGTCAAAAGTGATTCATGGAAATTCGTAAGTTGCTGGCGTGCTTGCTTGGGCTTGGCATGATGCTGTCTTTGGCATCGGCAGAGCCGCCGGTGATCATGTCAGTATCGATCAGTCCGGAAGCACGAGTGAAGGTGGACCCGGGGACAGAACCTCTCGATTTAATCCAAAATGAGTGGCGAGATTATGAGATTGAAATTCTCAACTCGGCTGGAATCACATCCGCACTTCAGTTAGAGAGTCCTCATTTCATCGATCACGGCGCTGCTGAAGATGATGCCAAACGCGATGGGTGGCTTGAATGGAAATTAGAACCCGAAGGCCGCTTGAGCGGTGAACGGTTAGAAAAACGCATGCTCAAACTGCGCACGAATCACATTGGGATTCGATCCGCACTCATCCACGTCAATGCCGGCCAAGGCACACAGGATCTGGGATTTCGGAGCGATGTGCTGTTGAATTTTCAGATCAAAAATAATCCTATTGGGCACAATCAAGCGTCCGAATTAGAGACAATTCATAGCTCGTTGCATTTAGCATTGCGCGATGTCCATGGAGTGCCACTGGCCGCGCGCGTTTATTTGAAAAATGCTCGAGGTGAATCAATCAACTCAGCTCACGATGGCTATTTTTTGTTAGATGGAGAAACTGATTTATCCATACCATGCGAACGCTACATCTATCAGATAGATAAGGGGCCGGAGTGGATCGCGCAGCAGGGCGAATTGCTGGTTGAGCCGAAGGGCACGGAATTAACGATCACGCTCGAACGTCTCACGGATCTCGCAAAAGAAGGATGGTGGGCGGGAGATCTCGGTATGGATTTCGATCTCAGTGAAATTCCCGTTCAGATGCGCGCATCAGATTTATGGATCGGCGAAGCAATCACATGGTCCAATCAAATGAACCATTGGAAAAATGAAAAACCTCCTGCTCCCCGCATTCAAAAAACTCCGGATCTGCGATGGTTTCATCTTGTTGCTGGCTGCGATCAACGAAGCGGCGGAGTTGTTTCCTATCATGGTCTGCGCGAGCCACTCGGCATTACGGATTTCCCCGATCTAACAGCTCAGTGGCCAATCTCTCAATTTGTGGTTGATCTCGCCGCGCGGCGTGAGGCGTGGATTCATGCGCACATCAGTTCACCAAGTGATTTGCCAGTTTGGCTCGCCAGCGGAAAACTCGATTCGCTTGGAGTTGGTGATGATCTAACAACACACGCTAGCTATTTTCATGCGCTCAATACTGGCTTGAGAATTCCACTCGCTGGAATCGTCAGCTCTCGCCCAGGCCAACACGGGCGAGTTTATGTCCACGTCGGCCAATCATTGACATGGCAAGGATGGTGGGATGCGCTCAAAGCTGGGCGCACGATGGTGACGACCGGGCCGCTGCAAATTCACCTTGCAGGCAAACTGGACTCCGCAGATCCGCTGACTCGCATCGAGTTGATCCGCAACGGGCGAGTGGAGACCATCGCGCTGCCACACCTGATGACCATGCAGGAAAGTGGCTGGTTTGCCCTGCGTTTTCTAACAGACCACAAAGTGGCTCTCATCGCGCCATGGTATGTTGAGATTGGCGGCACTGCACTGAAGCCGCAGCGTGCCGATGTTCAAGTTTTTCGGGAACTTGCCCAGCAACGCCAAGAGCAAGTAACTCGCGCGATCACGGAGCCTGAGAAGCGACGATCTGCAATCGCATCGTTTGAAGCTGCGGAAAATACGTGGATTAAAAAAATGGATGAAGCCGTTCCACTCATAACTGTTAGAGGCCATGTGATCGATGCGGCCAGCGGCCGGCCATTGCCTTCGCGCATCACTTTGAGAAATCTAGCAGGATCATGGTTCTTCCCGCAAAGTGATGGTGGCAGTGCGGTGCGCTATGAAAAACGCAATTTCAGAAATCCGTTGAGTGAAGAAAATCACACCACGCTGACTGCGCATCCATGGATCGCCCATCTTCCGGCAGGCCGCTACACGTTGGTCATTGAGCACGGCAAAGAATGGCGGCCGTTGTTGCGGGAAATTGTGGTGAGTGATCAACCGCTTGAGATGAATTTTCCGATGGAGCGTTGGATCGATATGCAAGAAGATGGTTGGTATAGCGGCGAGACGCACGTGCATCGCACATTGTTAGATTTGCCCAATCTAATGCTTGCAGAAGATTTGAATGTCGCATTTCCGCTCACCTATTGGACGATTCGCGATGATCAAAGCCCGAGAAAATTTGATCCAAGTGCGACGCCTGAGCAACCTGCTGAGCTGATCAAAGTGGATGAAACCCATGTGATCTGGCCATGCAATACGGAATGGGAAATTTTCTCACTCGGTGGCCACGAACACACCACGGGTGCTATTTTTGCGCTCGGCCATCGCATGCCGCTGCCACAAAAGGTGCCACCACTGCTGCCGATGCTGGCCGCAGCTCGTAAGCAGGGTGCGTTTTTTGATATGGATAAACCGGACTGGCCATGGATGGCGCTGTTGCCGGAGCTGGCACCTGAGACGTTGTATGAACTTTCTAACAATCATGTCTGGCAAGTGCCATTTGCCATCACTCCATGGTTCACGCCAGCACCCGCATGGATGTTGCCGCACGCGACGCATGGGGGCAATGAGCGTGACTGGATTGAATACACCCATCAGACGTATTGGGCATTGTTGAATTGTGGGAAACGCCTGCGTCCAACTGCGGGCACCGCGAGCGGCGTGCATCCAGTTCCGTTAGGTTTTAGCCGCGTGTATGTGCATTGCCCGCAAGGATTTTCTTACGCGCACTGGCTTGATGGATTACACCGCGGGAATAGCTTTGTGACGACTGGTCCGATGTGCATGGCGGATTTTTCACTCACTGAAAATGGGGTCCATCTAACAGCTCAAGTTGCAGGCGAGCAAGCGATCGGATCCGTCGAGCTGATTGTGAATGGATCGGTGAAAGAAATCATTCCAGTCAATCAAGATCGCGCGTCAATCGAACGCACTCTCACACTGGATGGCACGAGTTGGTTTGCGCTGCGTGTGTGGGAGCCGCGCGAAGATGGCCGCGCGAGGTTTGCGCACACGGCACCGGTTTGGTTTGATGTGAAGGATAAGCCGCTGCGCGCGCGGACCGAGCAAGCTGCCTTTATACTTCAGCGCATGCAGGATGAAATCAATCGCAGCAAGCCATGGATGAACGTCGAAAGTTTGCGTGAATCTCAAGCAGCACTCGAATCGTTGAGAAAACAGTTAGAAATCTCACCCTGATCATGGATTCAAGCCGGCCACAACACTTATTGCGGATGCAATGTGACGAAGAACCGCAGACAGGCGAGTTGCGAAGGGTGATTCAGTCATTGGCTCAGAGAAAAATTAAAGAACTATTACTAGGTGAGCAGTATTTATCAAAAGTGCCGAATCTAACAATTAGCAGCGAGGCATCATGCATCGTGGTCTTTTTTCACAACGCCTGTGAAGTCAAGTGCGATGGAGACTGGCAAATGATGGCTGCGCAAACGGCCGCTATTTTCTCTAGCTTGGTTCAATTGCGCCAGTGGCAAGATACCCCATTATGTTTCGCGGCGATCACTTACCAAAATGATGTGCGGCGTGAAAATCTAACAGTTGCAGGGATTCCCTGTGTGGCGGCTCCAATATTGCATGCGATGCGAGGTCTTCACGCAGAAGCCGAGCAACAGCCGAGCGGCACTGCCTGTTATTTATGGATTGAGCTAATCGATCACTACGGGCAAACGATTTTACATCACGAAAAAATCGATCCGCGAATGGAAGACGCTTGGCGGACCATCGTTCGAGATTTGAACCAAGCATGGTGTGTGCCCTCGATGGCAAAGGTTGCTAAAATGAGTCCTGAGCACTTTCGCAGGTTGTGTTTGCAAGCGTTTGGCCAAGCACCGATGGCGCACCTAACCATGCTGCGGCTCGCGCGGGCAGAGAATTTACTCCGCACTACGAATCTTAAGTTAGATGCGATTTGCGAAGAAGTCGGCTACGAATACCGCTCCACTTTTTCTAACATATTTTTCAAAAACATGGGCGTGCGTCCATCGGCCTACCGCGATGCTTTGCATAAGAAATAATCAACCTAACAGTTAATTTTTATTCAGCCCGAAGCGCCGCTGAATCTCGGCCATGCTCATTGCGGTGAGAGTCGGCCGTCCATCCGCCGCGCAGTAGGGTAGCTCGCATGAAAAAAGAGCGAGCAGAAGAGGTTCAATTTCTACTTCGCGCACATGAATCAGTGAGGCGACTCGTTTGGCATATATTTTGGCAAAACGATCGATTCCGAAGCGCGCGTTGGCAGACGAGCTGTGGAGGAGTTCATCGAGCAACGCGGCGACGAATTCCCGTGGATTTTCCAGTTCGAGCACGGTTGGTAGGGCATTGATTTGAAGGGTATTTCCGCCGAATGCATCGATTTCCATACCGCATTCTTGCAAGCTCAAGCGATGCCGCAAAATGAGTTCGTAGTCCCTTGGCTCTAGTTCTAACAGGATGGGAACGAGCAGTCGCTGGCTGCTCGAGTGGGCTGCGCTGGCGGCCACCATTTCTTCGTAAATGATGCGCTCGTGAGCTGCCTTGGGATCGAAGATGACCAGTTCATCAGCTCCTTCTAACAGAGCAAAGCGTTGGTGAAGCATTCCGACGAACCGGAATTGCGGGCTAGGTGTGACTTGCGGTTGCAGAGCCGCACATGGTTTCTCAGCTTGCTCAAGTGTTGGCAAAGAGATGTCTCGTGGAGGTGCAACCAATCGCTGTGCAGGCACCGACCACATCGGCACTGAATGGTCTGTTAGATTACTTGCTTTTTGCGGTGTGGGGCTTGGCTGAGGTTGCTCTGGCCTGAGTCCACGCGCCACTGCTTCTAACATCACCTCGCGAATTTCATGCGGCCGGTGGAAGCGCACTTCACGTTTGGCAGGGTGCACATTGACATCGACATGCGTTGGCGGGACTTTCAGCCAAACCCACGCAGCAGGGTAAAAACCATCGGCCAGTGCACCGCGAAATCCATCGGCCAGCGAACGTGCGATGCCTGCATCTTCGACAGGGCGGCCATTGAGAAATACGCATTGGTGGCGGCGCCCTTTGCGGGCGTGCGTGGGTGGCAGCAAATATCCAAACACCGCGATTCGATCGATTTGCGTGAGCGGAATTTCGACTAAATCGCGTGCGAGCTCCGTGCCTAACAATTGCCGTAAACGATCAAGCGCGTGGGCACAGCTTGGCAGATCAAAAACCTCACGGTCGTCGCGGCGCAGGCGAAATCTCACATTGGGTGCGGCGAGTGCATGCAAGCGCATTTGATGCTCGATGTGCGCGGCCTCAGTCGATTCGGCACGGAGAAATTTCAACCGAGCGGGCATGTTATAGAAAAGTGATTTGACCTCGATGGTGGTGCCGGGCGCGCATCCGGCCTCGCGCACTGAGCGCATCGTGCCGCCTTCAATGACAATTTCCGTGCCGGAGATGGCATCGCGTTCACGTGTGATCATGCGGAAGCGCGAGACGCTGGCAATGCTCGGCACCGCTTCGCCACGAAAGCCTAATGTGGAAATGGCCGCCAAATCACCCACGCTGCGCAACTTACTCGTCGCATGCCGCTCTAACGAAAGCAGGGCGTCTTCTCGTGACATTCCGCAACCATCGTCGATCACACGCATTAGAGCCACGCCGCCACGGTCCACATCCACGCGGATTTCCTGAGCACCGGCATCCAAGCTATTTTCCACCAATTCTTTGATGACGGAAGCAGGCCTCTCGACGACTTCACCTGCGGCAACTTGGCTGGCTAAAATATCGGGAAGAACGCGGATTTTCTGCATTTCCTGAACAGCTTGAGAGTTTACGGGCCAAGCTCAAATCTGAAAAATGATCCGAGGCCAAAAAAAGCAGCCCGACTGATCATCTTCGAGGAAAACCCATTAACCCTGAAGCATCTCAGTCGGACTGCCTGTTGGTGTCGACATCTTACATAGAGCACCCGTTGTGCCAACTTTTAAATATCTGCAAAATTTTTTTCCTGAGAAAATTACGAGCTATGCCATCGTTCGCCATGAATCTTTTGCTTTGTGATGGAGAAGCAATCAATTACGGGGTTATTTTTTCTGCTGCCGAGCAGTTAGAATATCAAACGAAACTTGAGCAAGAAATCCCGTGGGCTCATGAGGAGGTGGTGATGTTTGGCAAGCGCATCACGCTGAGCCGAAAAATGGCATGGGTGGCGGATCGCGAGCAATCGTATCTCTACTCCGGATCAGAAAAATTGCCGCTGCCGTGGACTCCGCTGCTCTGCGCATTGAAGCACCGATGCGAAGCGATCAGCGGCGAGGTTTTTAACTCCTGCCTCTTGAATTTTTACCACGATGGCAGTGAAGGAATGGGCTGGCATGCCGATGATGAGCCGGCGATTGTGCGCGATTCCGCCATCGCCTCACTCAGCTTTGGAGCGGCGCGAAAATTTTCCTTCAAGCACCGCATTTCCAAAGAATCCATTTCCACGATCCTCGAATCCGGCAGCTTGTTGGTGATGAAAGGTGCGACGCAACGTTGCTGGAAACACGCCTTGCCCAAGTCCAAAAAAGTCCTTGGCCCGCGGATCAATCTAACATTTCGCCTGCGGTGTTGAATCCGCCTTGCCTCGCTGCGCAGAATCCCGTTAGCTGCGCGCCATGTCTGCACTTCCTACCGCTGACCTCCTGGCGCTCGATGTCGATGGCTTAAAGAGCCGTCTTTCGAAACTCAGGAGGTATCTTTGACGTCCCACAACTAGAAAATCGCATCCAAACGCTCGAAGAAGCGATGGGTGCACCTGAGTTTTGGAATGATTCGGATAAGGCGAAAGCAATTAGTTCGCAGGCGGCGAGCATGAAAAAAAAGCTTGAGACATTTCTCAAGTTAGAGAGCCGTTTGGGCGATATCGTGGAGGGCGTTTCGCTGGCTAAAGAGTTCGATGATGGTGAGTTGGCGCGTGAAGCGATCGATCAAGCAAGTCTGTTAGAAAAAGACATTCGCACATTTGAATTGCTCACGCTGTTAGATCAGCCCAGCGATATTTCTCCCTGCTTTTTGGTCATTTCCGCTGGTGCGGGTGGCACTGAAGCCTGCGATTGGGCGCAGATGTTGCACCGCATGTATGTGCGTTGGGCGGAGCGCAAGGGCTTCACCGTGGAGATGCTCGATTGGCAAGATGGCGATGAAGCCGGCCTGCGCACCGCGACGCTCAAGATCACCGGCGATTACGCGTATGGATTTTTGAAAAACGAACGCGGCGTGCATCGTTTGGTCCGCATTTCTCCATTTGATTCCAACGCCAAGCGGCACACTTCGTTTGCTTCGATTGATGCCACGCCTGAAATTTCACGGGAAATTCATATTGATATTCAGGAAAAAGACATCGAGATCACCACCACACGCTCTGGCGGCAAAGGTGGACAAAACGTCAACAAAGTGGAGACCGCGGTGATCCTTCGTCACTTGCCCACCGGCATCTTGATTCGCTCCACTGCAGCCCGCACACAAGGCGCGAACCGCGAGCTGGCCTTTGAAATTCTCAAAGCCAAGCTCTACACCATCGAGGAGGACAAACAACGCGCTGAGGCCGATCGCGCTTACGGCGAAAAGGGCGACGTATCATGGGGTAACCAGATCCGCTCCTACGTTTTCCAACCGTATCAAAAAGTGTTAGACCTGCGCACTGGTGAGGAAACCGGCAACATCCAAGACACAATGGATGGCGATTTGGATGCCTTCATCGAGGCGAAGTTGCGCGGCAAAGTCCGCGTGAAAGGTGCCAAAGATGAAGACGATTGATCGAAAAAAGCCGAAGTTGGGACATTTTTGGTTTATTGGTGCAGATCCTTGCCTTTGCCCTCCAAGACCAAGTCGCACCTAAGACGACTATTTTTCCCGCAGGGTAAGCAGCGAACTGAGGACTTGCTGCGCGGAAAGATTGGCAAGCACGCCATTGGGTGCTTGCACCGATGATGTTCGCGGGGAGTCGAGTGGCCAGGGACCGAAGCGCAGCGGCGAAGTCGGGCCGAAGATGGCCAAGACCTTGTTGCCAACTGCCGCAGATAGATGCATCGGGCCGCTATCATTTCCGATGAAAATGGAGGGCTGACGCACCAATTCAATCATTTCTAACAGTGGGCATCCAGTCAGATTGAGAAAACGCCCGTCGGGAATCGAGCCACTTGGCTGCATGCTGGATCCGGCACACCAAGCGATGCGACTGTTAGGGATTTCTTGCCAGATAAGGTGAGTCAATGCATCAAATCCAGGCCATTCTTTTCCAGCACCTCGGCTATCGGTGAAGATCACAAATTGCTCGTTGGGATCGCCTGCAAAAAAACTGCTCCATGGCATGTTCGGCCCATCAGCGAGTTGCAGCGGGTAAGCAATATCTCGATCGATTCCGAGGGCTTTGGTAAATTCTAACAAAATGGCGATCGCGTGGTGTGGGCCAGCGCTCGACGGCAGATCTATTTTCCGCTTGTAAAACCAAGCCGACCCCTCGCGAGCATCACTCCGCCCCCATTTTTGCTTGGCCATGGCGGCGGCCGTCATCAGGCCACTGCGCAGCAGCCCTTGCATGTCCCAGATCATATCAAACTCGCGCTGGCGCAATTCCCTAAGCAACTTCGCCAACCCACGGAGGCCTTCTTTGCGATGAAATAAAATGACCTCATCCACAAATGGCGCGGCCTCCACAAGCGGTGCGAAACGATCCCGCACCACCCACGTCACGCGGCATGCTGGCAACTCGCAACGCAACAGTTGAATCACCTGCAAGGCGTGCACAATATCCCCCAACGATGATGGTTTGATCACCAATAAATGACGTGGCGGCGAAATTGGAAGCGGCGCGGGCATGGATTGCGAAAGCTTGCCTAGTCAAACAAGCTCTGCAAACTTAAACCTCTTTCCCTAATCATCATGCCTGAGACAATCACTGATCTGATCCCACAATTCGTGCGCCTCCAGTCTGACCTCACCGCAGAATGGCACTCCAGCGAGCCACACGCGGCTGGCACCAATCTAACCGATTTGGTCAGACAAAACCATTACTTCAATTTCATGTTATGGCACGAAGAGGACATTGCCCGCCGCGATGATTTGGGATTTGAACGCATCGCTCAGGCCAAACGCGCCATCGATCGCTACAACCAACTTCGCAACAATTTTATCGAGGAAATGGACAAAGCACTCATTCATCTTCTCATGCCGGCGCTGAGTGGTTGCCCAAAAAATTCTGAAACTCCCGGCATGATGCTCGATCGCCTCTCGATTTTAGCGCTCAAAGAATTTCACATGCGCGAAGAAACCCAGCGCAGCGACGCCACCGCCAGCCATGTTGAAAATTGCCAAACCAAACTCGTCCGCATCGTCAAGCAGCGCGGCGATCTTGCCGATTGTCTGAGCGAATTGATCGACGATGTGCTTGCTCAGCGCCGGACCTTCGCCGTCTATTATCAATTTAAAATGTATAACGATCCTGCTCTGAATCCTCAGTTGTATGGTGCTTCTGAAAAATCCTAAACCACTTTCATCATGTCTTGTTATTTAGTCACTGGAGGAGCTGGCTTCATTGCATCTCATCTGTGCGAACGCCTCATTGGCGAAGGTCATGAATTGGTCGTCATCGATGATTTCAATGACTACTATGATCCTCGTATTAAACGTGGAAATTTGGCTTCGTTCAGCAATAGCATCACACTCTATGAAGGTGACATTCGCGATGCGGCATGGGTGGCATCGATTTTTGCCAAGCATGCTTTTGAAAAAGTGTTTCACTTTGCCGCGCGAGCCGGCGTGCGGCCATCCATTGCAGATCCGCGGCTTTATTTAAGCACCAATGTGGATGGCACGCTCAATTTGTTAGAAGGATGCCGCGCTCACAAAGTCCCGCACATGATCTTTGCCTCATCCTCCTCGATTTATGGGATTAACCCAAAAATTCCATTCGCCGAAGATGATCTAATTCAGCGCACGATTTCTCCTTACGCAGCGAGCAAACTTGCTGGCGAGCAACTATGCTCGAATTACGCGCATTTGTTTGGCATCCGTTGTGTTTGCTTGCGTTTTTTTACCGTTTACGGCCCGCGGCAACGGCCGGATCTCGCGATTTCAAAATTTACCCATCGTCTTCTAACAGATCAAGCGATCGAACAATATGGCGATGGTAGTAGTGCTCGCGATTACACTTACGTTGATGACATCATTGATGGTGTGATGGCCGCGTCTGATTATTCTGCTAGCCCATTTGAAATCATCAACCTCGGCGGCTCGGATACACATTCACTTTCCACGCTGATCAATTTTTTGGAACAAATCATCGGTAAAAAAGCGGAAATCAAACAACTGCCCGATCAACCCGGTGACGTGCCGCGGACGTTTGCGGATGTGAGCAAAGCTAACCGATTGTTAGATTATTCACCTCACACCACATTGCGCCAAGGGCTAGAACGTTACGTTGAATGGGTGCGAGCGCAGGCCTCATGCTAAAATCATTTTATGAACCCATCGATTCTAACTGAAATTGTTTTTGGTCAGCCGTCATGGCGAGTTGAAAATGCGGAAACTCAGGCATTTATCTCGTGCACAGGCGGACATCTCGCACCGGTCATTTTCGATCGTCACGGCCAACGAATCGAACCACTTGCCATCGCGCCATGGCATGATGAAGTGTTAGATGATGACACTCCCGCGATGCTTCAAGTGCTGAGGGGCGATTTTTTCTGCATGCCCTTCGGTGCCAATGATACGATCTATCAGGGAGAAATACACCCGCCGCACGGAGAAACCTCTAACCGCGAGTGGCAAGCAGTTGATTTAGACCGCAATGGATCTAACACCACGCTCAAGTTGCGCATGCAGTTAGAAATTCGCCATGGCACAGTCGATCGCGAAGTGACGTTGATCGATGGCCACGCGGCAGTGTATTCGCACATTCAGATTTCAGGAGCTGAAGGGCCGATGAATTTCGGACATCATGCGATGTTGAAATTTCCCGATCGGCTCGGCGCGGGAGTGATCACCACCAGCCCGTTTTTACACGGCCAAAATTTGCCATTGCCACTGGAAGTGCCGGAAAACAAAGGTTACTCGATTTTTACGGCGGGCGCAAAATTTCAGCAACTCGAGCAAGTGCCCATCACCCTCGGCGGCACCACGGATCTTTCATCATACCCTGCCCGCCGCGGATATGAAGATGCCGCGATGCTGACTTCCGCACCACGCCCACATTTTGCGTGGACGGCAGCCACTCTCAGCGACGATGGCTACGTCTGGTTCAGTCTCAAAAATCCGGAAGTGCTGCGGCACACCTTGATTTGGTCGTCCAATGCTGGCCGTCACTATCCGCCGTGGAGCGGCCGGCATCAAAATGTGTTAGGCTTGGAGGAAATCACTTCGCATTTTCACTACGGGCTTGCGGAGTCTGTCGCCGCTCATTGCGAAGCAGATCCTAAAGTGGTGATGTTAGATCCAAATCAGCCGACGGTGATTCGCACGATCATGGCGGTGGCAAAAATTTCAAAAGAGTTTGATGCTGTGGCCTCGATCGAGCCAACAGACCATGAGGATGAAGTCGAGCTTACCTCGCGCAGTGGGATCAAGGTCCGCGTGCCGTTGCGCTGGAAATACCTCCACGCGTTCTAACAAAATCTAACGGGCGAGCACTTTTGGCGGGCTCATGTTGCCAAAGCGGTCGATGGCGGTTGCGGCAATCACATCCGCAGCGGGAAGTTTGAGCGATTTCGCAGAGGCGGGTGCAATGCGCTGCGTGCGCCACTTGCCATCAATCTTGAGCTGGATGGCAACGCGTGAGACACCACCGCCCACTTGCCATGAAACGTCGGTTTTTCCATCTCTCACCGTGGCACTTAGGCCCGGTGCAGCAGGCGTTTTGCGATTGATCCACGGCATCGCTGGCACGGCGACGGGCTGCGTGTAAACGGAGCCTAACTGCTTGGCGATGCCGCCTTGATTGCGCACCAGACTTTTCACGCTCCAATGCAATTGGCCATTGGATGCGCCACCGATTTTACGGCTTGTTTGAATTTGCCGCGTGATTTCAGAAGCCGGCCGGCCCGGATCTTCGCTCGATTGAATGCGGGATGTGGCAATGCCCGGCCACACTGGGCGCGAGCCTTGTTGACGCCACCAATTTAACAAAAGAGAAAAGCTCTGCTTGCGCGGCGATTCGCGCCAGTAAAGCTGCGGCGCAAGATAATCCACCCAGCCATTTTTTAACCATTTCCGCGAATCGCCAGCGAGCTGTTCGTAGCTATCGATCCCCGCCTCGATGCCGCTTGGCACGCCAGGCCGCCAAATGCCAAACGGGCTGATTCCCACACGCACCCACGGCTTCTGCCGCTTCACAGAGCCATAGAGATTTTTAACAAAACCATCCACATAAGAGCGGCGCTGCGCCGGAGACTTTCCATCAGGGAAGCGCAAATCACCCGATGGATATGGGTAAAAATAATCATCCAAATGCACGCCATCGATATCGTAGCGCCGCACCACATCGAGGATCACGCGGGTCGCCCGTTCACGCACTTCGGGCAAGGCTGGATCAGCCCATGTCATGGTGCCGAAGCGTTTGGTTAGGCCAGGCGCGCTGCGAGTGATGTGTTTGTTAGAAACAGCTTGCGAATTGTTAGATAGCGCGCGAAATGGATTGAACCAAGCATGCACTTCGATGCCGCGCGCGTGGGCTTCTCGGATGACAAACGCAAGCGGATCATAGCCGGGCGAACGGCCCATCGAGCCTGTTAGAACAGACGACCACGGCTCGATGGACGATTGATAAAGCGCATCGCACTGCGGGCGGACTTGGAAAATCACGGCATTCATTTTGAGCGAGGCCACGGTGTCTAAAATCCGGCGCATTTCATTTTGCTGAGCACTGGCACTCAGGCGTGACGAACTTGGCCAATCGATGTTGTAAATGGTTGCAATCCACGCCGCGCGAAATTCTTGAGCAATCACCGGCGGACGCTCTCCACTGGGTGCCATCGGCTGCGAAAATGCCGCCGTGGCAAGTGACCACAGCGCGAGAAAGATGCCTAAACGTTTCATCGCTTCAAGATGAAGGGTGCTTTGATTTCCATCAAGCGAGAAGCCGAGAAAGTTGCTGGCACGACTCTTGGCCGCTGATGAGGAAATTTTTTGATTACTCCTTTTTCTCGGCCTCGATGATGGTGATCGGAATGCGAGCGATCACGACGTTGCCCTCTCCGTGCATGTAACGGATTTCCGCAGGGCCCGCCTCGCTGGCTTTGAGTTGACTTGGCGAGCCATCTTTCGTGTAGAAAAAGTCTTTGTATTGGCCGTCATCGGCGGCGGCTGGCACAATCGTGATGAAATCGTTTTTATTATCCGGGCCGGTCCACTCGACGGAGATGTTCTCCCCAACCACTGCTTGAGCCGCGGCCTTGAGTGAAATTTCGGCGGCGATGACGTTGATCGGCTGCCGCGCGAGGACTTGATTTCCTTCTCCATTCATGTAGCGGATCTCAGCCATGCTGGGTGTGATCGGTGCCGCGACTTTGATGGGTGTGCCGTCTTTGGTGTAGGAAAATGCTTTATATTGTCCGTCATCGGCGGTGGCGGGCACGATGGTGATGAAATCGCTTTTATTATCTGGGCCGGTCCACTCAATGCTGACGGCGGCGCCCGCGATGGTCGATTCTGCGGCCTTGAGGGAAATTTCGGCGGCGATGACTTTGATCGGTTGTCGTGCGAGGACTTTATTTCCTTGTCCACCCATGTAGCGGATCTCGGCCTCGCCCGGTGTGATCGGTGCCGCGACTTTGATGGGTGTGCCGTCTTTGGTGTAGGAAAATGCTTTATATTGCCCGTCATCGGCGGCCGCTGGCACGATGGTGATGAAATCGCTTTTATTATCCGGCCCAGTCCACTCGATGGTGACAGCCGCGCCCGCTATGGCTGATTCTGCGGCTTTGAGGGAAATTTCGGCGGTGATGATTTTGATCGGTTGCCGCGCGAGCACTTTATTTCCTTGCTCGTTCATGTAGCGAATCTCGGCCTCGCCCGGCGTGAGCGGCGCTTCGACTTTCAGCGGTGAGCCATCTTTGGTGTAGGCCCATTGCTGGTATGTTCCATCTTCGGCATTTTTCGGCACGATGGTGATGAAGTCCCGATCGTAATTCGGGCCGGTCCACTCGATGGGAACCGCCGCGCCTGCGGTGATTTCTGCGGGGGCTTTGAGTGTGATGGAAAATTCAGTCAACTGAATCGGAGCGCGTGCAAGGACTTTCGAAGTCAGGCCGGAAACGTAGCGAATTTCTGCTTTCACTGGGTCGATCAAAGTGGTTAGCAATGCCGATTGCTTTTCGTGAGTGTAGCTAAATCCGCTGCTGAGGGTATCGGGTGAATTAATTTTCGCGATGGTGATGTAGTCGCCCTTTTCAGTTTTGGCTTCCCATGAGACGTTGACGTCCGATCCCGCGACGGCGGTTTCTGGAGCGGTGAGCTTGATGGTGCGGGCATCTTCGAGCGCGGGTTGCGGCTTCTCTGCTGCGGCGCTGACGGCGAATTCTAACGCATTTTTCAGCGAGATGGAATCCGATGCGGGGAAAAATTTTCCGCCGGTGGCCTTGGAGATACAGCGCAGTTTTTCGGTTTCTTCAGGCTTTAGATCGAAGGCGATGACGTGTGCGGTGAAATCGAGGCCGAGCTCTTCGATTTTTTTGGCAGCCGTGCAAGGATCGGCATTGCAGGTTTCCAACCCGTCTGAAACGAGGATCACCGTCGCCTTATTTTCTTTGTAACCGAGACCCTCGGCCGCGAGCTCGAGAGAGGCGGTGATTGGAGTCATGCCCTTGGGCACGATGGCATTCACGGTCTCAATGAACGCGCTTTTGTTCACTTTTCCCACGGGGATGAGCAGCTCGATGTCCGCGCAATCGCCCTTCTGACGATGGCCGTATGCCATCAAGCCCAGCTCGGTATTTTCAGGCAGATCGCGCACCAAACCTGCCACCACCTCACGTGCGATCTCGATTTTTGGGCGGCCTTTAATTTGGCCCCACATGCTGCCCGAGGCATCAAATACAATCAGGGCTGAAACGGGTGCTTGTTCTGTCGCCGCCTGAACCGGTAGCGATGACAAACAGATGGAGAAAAATAACGCGACGCTTGGAAAAAATTTCATGGTTCGATCAATCTTTAGGCACAGAGCTTGTTTGCGAATACACAGATTTTTAGCACCCAGCGTGGTGCGAAAAAATGGGAGAGAAAATAACTTCGCGGTCGTTGGTTAGCACGTAACAAAAGGCGCGTCAATTCGTTAAGCATATCTACGGCAATTGGAAAGCGGATGATGCCCCAGTGCGGGATGGCGGATAAGCCATGGCAAGCGTTTGATTCGTCCTTCCTCCCAACGCAGGAGTCACGCTGCCAAAAATCAATAAGTTCATTCCCCCGGGAACAGATAGCCCCTCGCTTAAAAACGATGAGTGGCTTTCATAAGAATCCTTAGTGCACATCATTCCGAGCTACCACCGCCGGTGATCAATTCATACTTCATGCGAAGAAATGCGGCGGGGCGGCTGGTAGCGTTTTGGCTTGATGGCAAGGTGATTGTGCGTGCGGCAAAATTGTTCGACTCGATGACTCTGGATGCGCCTGTTCCGGTCCAAGAGCTGCCTGAGGCAAATCCACTGCGGCGGGTTTGTTCGCTCCAGGAGTCCATTTGCGGGCTTTCTTGGAAAATCAATCTCACATCATTTGGCAAGGGAGTGGGGATGGTCATTTGCAAGGCAGGCACATTTCCCGCTGCCGTTACGTAAGAGGCTCGGCGCGCGAGCCACGTGCTTGGCGATGTTCCTGCTGGGTTGATGCGGTGGAGGTAGCTTTCAATGTTGCTGATTCCGTCGCTATTGGGATCGGCACTGGCCAGGGCGTCATTGCCGGTTACGCCGTGTCCGCTCATGTAATCGGCAAATCCACTGCCGTTGGTGTCGCCGATCGTGATGGTGGTGGTTGGATGGCTGAGCACGTAGTTTGGCGAGGTCGGCCAAGTGATGATGACCGTTTCGGGCGATTCATTGGCTGTGTCTGGCAGTGGTTGGAACGTGAAGCTGGCGGTGCTGTTTGAGCCGGTGAATTCCACGCTATTTGATGGAAGGAGGCTGGATGTGTAGTCCGCAGAGCTGGAGGCGGTGCCGCTGATGGTTGGCGTGAGTGTGATGGTCCCAGTAGATCCGGCTTCGCGCTCGAGGGTGATGTTGCTCACGCCTGAACCTTCAGAGAGAGTCAGTGTTTGCGGCACGGAGATGGTGGGCGCCAATTCTGAGACAAGATCATCAAACTGGTGATAGCCGAGTCCGGCATTGTTATTATTGACCGTCCATCGCAAGATGCCTAGAGCTTCGAAATTCGCTGGAAATTGGTGAGTAGTTCCTGAAAGGGAGTTGCCGGTATTGAAGGTCACGGTGACTTGCGGATCACCGTTTGTTTTAATTCCCAGAAAGGTCACCGTGCTTGCGCCTCCCATCGGAAAAAGACGAATCGACTTCATAGTGAAAGGTCTGTAAAAACCTGGAGTATCGGTTACATGGTGGAAGAAAAAGCGCGCAGCATTCCATCTAGCACTTGGTGATTTCACTCCCGTCTTGTAGCCAAAGTTGTCACTATTGCGGATGACCAAATCACTAAAATTCGCGTTGCTAAAGTTTGAACATGTCAAAACCATCCCATCTTCGATCCACGGGTTGGTGATTTGAAATTCGGTGTTCGCAGGCAGGTTGACGGAGTTGAAGTTCATAATCCGGTCCGCTGCTATTGCAGTTGATAGAGTAAATGGCAGGAGTAAAATCGGCAGGTATCGAATCATCGTTTGTTTGGGTAGGACTAAGTCGCAGAGGCGGCCAATCCCTTCCATCAAGAAAAGGCTTCAAAAGTTTCTCGGAATTTGAAAATTTTTTGAGTTACTCCGTTTTTCCCCGAAACTCGCGCCACATGCCATCGGTCGTCTTTCCTAGCAAGAGGCGGTCACCGGCGGTGAATAGAAGTTCTTGAAAGTTCTCGCCTCGATGGAGGATCCCAAGTTCGCGCCATGTGGCGATTTGCCAAAGCCGGGTGGTGGTATCCAATGAACTGGTGACGAGGGTTTTCCCATCATGAGAGAACGCGATGCTGGTGATTCTCCCCTGATGGCCACGCAACTCGGTGATGAGCCTACCTTCAGGTAATGTCCGGACGCGCACGGTATTGTCATCGCCGCCAGAGGCGACTAAGCCGCCGATGTGTGAAATGCAGACGGCGGTGGCAACGTCCTGGGTCAAGCGGATGGGAGCCGCCCAGCGGCCGGATGAGGTGTCAAACACCCATAAATTCCTCGGAGCCGAGAAGGCGCCGAGAAAGCGGGGATCGTCGGATGTGACGAGACGCGTGTAATTTTCAGGTGGCCCAGGAAATGTGTTGCTAGCAATGGTGGCGTTCGAGTTCTGAAAGGTGATTGCGTCATTGGCGAGGCCGCTTCCGTGCCACACGCCGTGAGTGTTGCTCGGGCTGAGTGGCTGGGTGGAGTTGAGATTTGCCGTTGTGTTAGAAATTTTCTCATGCAGAGAAGGCGCGGGTTGCAGCGAGCCGATCCAGCGGCGAGATGTCTGATCGATGCTTGCGGTGAAAAGGTGATGTCCGTCTGGCGAGAATTCAAAATCGTTGATTCCATCTTCGTGCCCTCGGAGGATCACGGCAGTGCTTGTTCCTTGGAGTGATTGTAGATATAGGTTTTGTCCGCCATTGGTGGAGGCGATGCGCTGGCCATCGGATGAAATGGTGAATTTGCAAAATGTTCCTGCGATTGGATAAACTTGGCCGCTTCGATTGCCTTCGGGCAAGTCCCATTGGGCGATCAGAATGCCGGTATTGATATTTCCGAAAATAGATTTTCCGTCAGGCGAGTAGCTGATTTGCCTGAGGGTGATGTTCGTCTCGAAGCTGTGGGTTGGCGACCGGTCCGAGAGGCTGTGAATCGCGATCTGAGTGGAGCCGTGCGGGAGCACAGCAATCGATTGTCCGTTGGGTGAAATCGTAAACGACCGCTGGAGGTCGTTAATCGTTCTGGCGAGCGTTAGATTTACCGCGTCGTAGATGCGCAGTTGGTAACTTTGTGCGGCTGGATCTAACAAGCAGAGAAGGCAAATGAATTTCCCGTTGGGATCGTATTCGGCTTGAGCGACCTTGTGCTCGGCAATCTGTCCAATCAGTTCGCCCTCGGGCATTTTCCAAATTCTTGTGTCATTTCCCGGGCCGGCGGTGAGCAGGTTTGTGCCATCGTGCGACCACGCGAGAATGGATACTTCGCCCAACGGCGAGGGCGCATTGGTGCTGGGAAGCTCCATGCGCATTTCCCCATCTGGAAATGAGCGGAAGATGACCTTTCCCTCGCGGCCAGCGCTGGCGAGAGTCTTGCCACTTGGGTCGATGGCGATGGCGGTGGCAGCAGAAGTAAAATCTCGCCACACCTGCAAGTCATCGCCTGTGCACAGGTGGGCGAGCCAGTGCCACTCGTAACCGCGCAGGTCATTTTCACCGGCTTTGGGAAGATGATTGGCAAGCATGGTGCGCGCTTGCCCGAGATGACCTGCTTGGATGGCATCGAAGCCAAGGTAGAGATCGGCCGCGTATGAATTGAGCTGGAATTGGTTGCGAGCGCGTGTGGCTTCAGCGGCCTTGGTTCTAGCGATGGCGGCTTGGCGCAAGGCCTGATCTTTTTCTTTCTGCAAAAGGACGGAGCCAACCATGAACATGCCTATCAGAACCAACGCGGCGACGGTCGCGGCGATTCCTAGGGTGGCGGTGATGGGATGGCGGCGGCAGGCTTTGAGAGATTTTTCAAAAAAACCAAGCGGGCGGGCGATCACGGCTTCCTTGCGCTGCCAGCGCTCGAGGTCGTCTGCGAAGCTGGCCGAGGTGGCGTAGCGGCGTGCGGGCTGGCGATGAAGTGCGGTGAGGCAAATCATCGCCAGATCTTGATCGATCCATGCGGCACTTGCTCGAGGATCCGGCACGTCTTGAGTGGTGACTTGGCGAAGGACATCGAGCGGCGTTCCTCCGGTGAAGGGAGGCTTGCCAGTCAGGATGTGGTAGAGAATTGCGCCGAGGCTGTATAGATCCGCTGCGGTGGTGATGCTGATGCCAGCGGCTTGCTCGGGCGCCATGTAGCTGGGGCTGCCGAGTGCCGCTCCGGTCATGGTCGCACCGGGAGGCGCGAGAGCCATGCGTGCGAGGCCGAAGTCGCTAACCTGAGGCTCGCCATGGGCATCGAGAAGGATGTTTGCTGGCTTAAGATCTCGGTGGAGAATGCCGTGCTCGTGGGCGAAATGCACGGCGCGGACAACTTTGATGAATAGCGGGATCAACGCGAGCGCGGTAGCCGATGTGCTTGGGAAACCATTTTGAAATAGGCAATCCGCGAGCGTTCTGTTAGACGCGTATTGCATCACATAGTAGGGCGAGCCATCGTTCTCTCCCACAGCGATGATGCGCACGATGTGAGGATGCTCCAGCTTGAGAACGGATTCGATTTCCAAGCGGAAGCGGCGCAGTTCATCCGGCCCAGCGAGCTGCGCTGAGGCGAGCATTTTGATCGCTACGGGTTCGGTGGAATCATCAGCTCGCGCGAGGAAAACGATGCCGTGGCCACCACGACCGATGATTTTTTCGAGTTGATAGGAACCGCAGGTGCCGAGTGAAATTTCACCGGTATCTTCATTTTCCATATCGCCGAAATGGAGGGCTGTCGCCAATAGGCAGCCCGGGCACAATGCATCTGCATCGGCTAGAATCGTAGCGGTGCCACATTTTGGGCAGCGGGATGATAAGGCATTTTCGGGCATCGTCTCTGCGATAAAAAACAAGATCGGACGGTTCAAGTTTCCAGCTAGAAGCGAAGGGTCGCAATCAAGTAGCGCAATTCATCTTCCACGTCTTCTGGCGCCGCCACGGTGCGGGAGATTTCCGCGCGCAGTAATTGTCCGAAGCGTTGGCGGATTTTATAAATTGCAGATTTCGCAGCAGCTTCGGAAATGCCGAGTAGAGTTGCAGTTTCAGCGTAAGAAGAAGGCTCCTCGCCATCGGCAAGGAAGCGCTTAAGGACATCGTGGCGCTCGATCTGACCGGCAGCCTCGTATTCATTTCTCATCCTTGAGCGAGCTCTGGCAAGTAGGGTGAGTGCCCAGCGTTTATCATAGGCCTGCTCAGGATCTTCACCAGTCTGCGGTTCGCAGGCAGCGAGCATTCCGGGCTCGATCGCATCTAACTCCACGAGGTATTGGCCGCCGCCTCGTTTTTGCGTGCGCTCACGTTTCCATTCGTTGATCAGAAAGTGCTTGAGTGATGCTAACAGAAAACTGCGGAAACGGCCTTTTTCGGGAGTGATGCCAGCAAAGCCATTGCCCTTCAGCAGCCGCGTGAAGAACTCTTGCGTGAGGTCTTGTGCGTGGTGCAATGCATAACCTTTCATCCGCAGATGGGCATAAATCGGCGGCCAGTAGGCTTGGCAAATTTTCTCTAACGCCTCGTTCGAGACCGGAGTTGATGTTCCCGCCATGGCCAACACCATCGTCCATGGAGTTTGAGGGAACGAGTTGGTCTTGGGCTTTTCAATGCTCGGCGATGGGTCGTTTGGTGAGCGAGATGTCATTTAAGTCGGATTAAGTCGGAAGCCTCGGAAGTGTAAAACGTAAAATGTGTGGGCGCTTGGTTTGAGTTTTTATATCAGTTAGAGATGTGCTCGCTGGATCTTGCGGTTGGGAAAAAACTCGACCGAGGAATCGATTATGCGTAGGCAAATAAAAAAATTTCGATGCGTTTATTGTTTTGGATGATTGGGTTTAATGTGCTTCTTCTGTTAGGCTGGTTTCTTTTTGCCGATCAGTTAGAAAAACAATTCTCTCTTCAAGGTGCGATAGCATTTTTAGAAAATAGCGGATCGTGGGCATGGCTTGCAGGAATCGGGCTGTTAGCGAGCGATCTTTTTCTCCCTATTCCTGCCACGGTGATCATTTCTGCCTTGGGTATCGTCTATGGCACGGTGCTCGGCGGTTTGATTGGTGGTCTTGGCTTGATGGTGGCGGGCATGATCGGCTACACGCTTGGCCGCTGCGCGACGGAACGTTTTGCGCGCAGGTGGCTTGGCGATCATGATTTTGAAAAAGGCCGCCTCTTTTTCGCGAAAAATGGTGGCTGGGCGGTCGCCATTTCACGGGCGTTGCCGACGTTGCCGGAAGTCATTTCATGCACGGCTGGGATCGTGCGGATGTCATTGCCCAAGTTCATGATCGCGCTCGCCTGCGGGAGTTTGCCGATGGGCTTGGTCTTTGCGGCGATTGGGGAAAAGGCTGAAAAATCGCCGATGTTAGCCATCGCGCTGAGCATTGTGATTCCCTGCTTATTGTTTTTGATCGCGGATCGACTGCAGAAGTGGCGGGGTTCTTGATTTTCATCTCTTGCCAAGACCAGCAGCCGCGTCGAGCCTGCACCGATGCGAATTGAAATCATCAATACCGGCACTGAGCTGCTGTTAGGAAATACACTCAATACCCACGCTGCGTGGTTTGGCCGCGAGCTATTCAAGCTTGGCCTGCGCGTCTCGCGGCAATCGACGGTGCCGGATGGTGAGGCGATTCATGAGGTTCTAACAGAGGCGATCATGCGGGCAGATGCCATTTTAGTCACCGGCGGATTGGGGCCTACGAGTGATGATCTCACGAGAGAAATCACTGCCGAGGTGCTTGGGCTGGATTTGATCACAGACGAAGCGGCACTGCGCTCAATTGAAGCATTTTTTGCCTTGAGAAATTATCCGATGGCGGATGCCAATCGCAAGCAAGCGCTGGTGCCAGTGGGTGCAGATGTTCTTCCCAATCCGAATGGCACCGCACCCGGAGTTTACATACCGCCACGCCTCAATGGCCGCTCTAATTGTGCGATTTGGCTCTTGCCGGGCCCGCCGCGGGAATTGCATCCGATGGTGCATGCAGAGGTGGTGCCGCGTTTGTGTGCGCTAAGCGGCATCGATCGCCCAGTAGAGGTGTTAGAACTCAAATTTACCGGCATCGGCGAGAGTGATTTCCACCAAGGGATTGATGCGCAACTCGCAGAAATTTCCGGGCTCGAATACGGCTATTGCGCGCACGTGGGCGAGGTGGATTTGCGTTTGATCGGAGAAACCGCGGTCTTAGAGAAAGCGCGGGAAATTACGCTCGCTAAGTTCTCAGATTTTTTGGTGAGCGATGATGGATCATCCATGGAAGAAACGCTGGTGAAACTGCTAGATCAGCGGGGCATGACGATGGCCGCTGCGGAAAGTTGCACGGGCGGTCTGATTTGCCACCGCATGACGAATGTCTCAGGCTCCAGCCGCGTTTTTTGTGAAGGATTTATTACCTATGCCAATGAAGCAAAAATCCGCTCGCTGTCTGTGCCGCAAGAGATGATCGAGCGCGAGGGTGCCGTCAGTGAAGCGGTGGCCTGCGCGATGGCAGAAGGTGCACTTGCTGCGAGTGGTGCCTGCATCGCGGTGGCTGTCACTGGCATCGCTGGCCCATCCGGCGGCACTCCGGAAAAACCTGTGGGCACGGCGTGGGTTGCAGTCGCGCTGCGAGGCAGCGCGACTCAGGCGAAGCGATTTTTCCAACCGAGAAATCGCAAAGATTTCAAACAAGCCGTGAGCCAATACGCGATGAATCAAGTCCGCCGCCAGTTGTTAGATATTCCGGCATCAAGGTGAGGGGATTTGTTTTTCAAACAACTCTAACAAAAGTCCTGAGGTGAGAACTTCAGGCGTTAAAATGGGTTCCCTATCTGGCAACATCAGCGCGTTGACAGGAATGGCCGCACGCCCAAGTTTGCTCAGCATGGCATCAATTTCAGGATTCGCTTTGGTCTTGTCCGCACGCATCGCGATCACCTTTTTCTTCTTCATCAATGCGATCACCTCTGTCGTATAAGCGGTGCGTTTGTTGACTTGGCATGTCGCACACCAGCGCGCGGTGAAATCGATATAAACTGGATTTCCTGCGGCTAAATGCTGCTGCATCGCGGCTGTCGTCCATGGTTGCCACTCCAAGTTAGATTTGCCGGGTGGCTTGCCTAACCAAATCGAGGCGATGACCAAAAATACTGCGGCGACCAGAGAAATTTTGCGCGCAGACGATGAACGATGCGGCAGAAACCACCGCCCATAAATCCAACATGCCATGGCGATGAGACAAAGTGCAAGCAACGGATCTAACAGATAGTCCAACCCAATTTGCGCTGCATAGACCCACAGCAGATACGCGGCGGTTGCAAACATGAAAAACGACATCGCTTGCTTGAATGTCTCCATCCACGCGCCCGGCCGCGGCAGCATGTTGAGCAATTTTGGATTCATCGAGAGAAGTAAATAAGGCAATGCGAGCCCAGCCGCCATTGCTGCAAACGCGCTAAAAAACTGCACCGCTGGCAAACCGATGGCCGCACCAATGGCGTAGCCCAAGAATGGGCCCGAGCACGGCGTGGCGACGACAGTTGCCAGAACTCCCGAGAAAAAAGAGCCGCTCAAGCCTTGTTTGCTTTGCAGCGAGCCGCCGATCGATGTCGCCGAAGTGCCCATTTCAAACACACCTGCTAGATTGAGTGCCAAGACAAACATCAGCAAAAGCAGTCCAAAAATCATCCATGGCTGCTGTAATTGGTAGCCCCATCCTGCATCGCTCGAGCCTAAATTACCCGCTAATCTCACAAAAAAAAGAACGCCGCTCAAGATGGCGAATGAAACAAAAACTCCGAGGGCGAAGGTCATTCCATGCAGCGCGACCTTCTTCCGGTCTTGGCCCGCTTGCTGGACAAATCCCATGATTTTTAAGCCAATCACCGGAAAGACGCATGGCATTAAATTCAAAATCATTCCACCGAGAAACATGTAGCCAAGGATCCAAAAAAATTGGCTCAGAGGTAAATTGTTAGAAAATTGTATCGCAGGTGCTGTTCCTGAATCCCCAAAAATGTTAGAAACTGTTAGACCTCGTCCAGTTTGATCTAACAAAATTCCCGATAGCTCATCTCCCTGCGGAATGGCATCGCCTAACAAATCTTCCGTCGCGCGGTTGAGCCGTATCGTCCAGTTCTCGCCATCTTGGCGGATTTCACCTCCATCGCTCGCCGCGCGGAGAAATTTCACATTCGGCACGAAATCGATGGGGGTAAAATTTCCCAATTTGCCGGCCTCAATGAGCACCTGATCTCCCGCTTTTTTTGCCAGCCATGTCGCTTCCCTCTGCTCGATGGGAAGTTGAGCGCGTGCTTGGGCAAAGTGCTTTGCTTGCGCTGGATCGAGCTGAAGCACCTCACCAGTTGTTAGATTGAGCGTGAATGATTTTTGCTCATCAATGCATGTTGTCTCACAAATTTGCCACGAAGCATCGGCGCGCAAAGTGGCTTGGCTGCCCGGCACAAGATCCGCCGGCGCGGTGAGATCGATCAAAAACGTCGGGCTACCCGAGTAGATAAAACTTTTCCCGCTGAAGCCGTCTTTGATTTGCGGCGTTGGCCACTGGATGGGGCCTGCTGTAAATCCTGGCGGGAGTTCCCAACGGATTTCCGGAGGCATCTCGATCCCGCCGGATTGCATGTAATAGCTGTGCCAGCCTGATGGATGCTCTAAGGTGAGTGCTAACGTAAACTTGCTGTTAGGCGCGATGATTTTCTGCTCCGCCACCATCGTCGCCACTGATTTTTCTGCGCGTGCTTGTTGTAGCAAGCCGCTCATCAGCGCGAGAATCCCCAAGAGCAGCCAGCGAGATTGTGCGCGTTTGTGCATGAACATCATCCACTTAGATAACGGCGGGGAATCCTAATTCCATGCAAAAAAAAGACACCCGAACGTGCCGGATGCCTTTTGATATGATTGGATGTGCAAAAATTATTTTAGTAGTTGCGATCGTAGTAGCGCTTATCTTTTTGATTTCCTGCCACCCCACCGACGACACCACCGGCCGCCGCACCCAGTGCCGCGCCTTCCAGCGCACGGCCCGATTGATGGCCAACAATGCCACCTAGTGCGGCACCACCGAGAGCACCGACGGCTGCACCACGTTGCGTGTTAGGACCCATAGGTTCGGCGCACTGGCTGAGAGTAGCTGCTGCGAATATAGCGATAAGGAATTTTGAGATTGTTTTCATATAATTAATGTTTCCTAACCAATTTGCACCCCATCAAAAAAAGATCAAGCGAGAATATTTGGATTTTTTTAGTTTTGATCATTGCCGGATACTTTAGGTTTGTTTACTTCTTTGAAGGTCATTGGCTTTATCAAATCGAGTGAAAAAATCTTTAACGATATGGATCGCGTGTGGAGGCACGGGCGGTCATCTATTTCCAGGCATCGCCGTGGCAGAAGCGATGCGGGCTCGTGGCC
This sequence comes from Verrucomicrobiota bacterium, assembly GCA_004294095.1. Lineage (GTDB taxonomy): Bacteria > Verrucomicrobiota > Verrucomicrobiia > Verrucomicrobiales > Akkermansiaceae > Luteolibacter. The sequence continues at coordinate 7,464 of RDZR01000028.1, read as the reverse complement.
ACCATCCGCGGTTGCTTATTTCCGAAAAAAAAGTGGATTCGGAGGCGAGTGAAAAATACCGGCATTTAGAATTTGTGAAAATGCAGGCGGTGGCCAAGCCGGCAACGCTTTCGCCAAAAATGATTCCATTTTTATGGAAATTGTGGCGCTCGGTGGTGGCCTGCAAGCGTCTTTTGCGCGAGGCAGATGCCGATGCAGTGATTGGCATGGGCGGCTTCACTTCTTTGCCACCGGTGCTTGCTGGACATCGCATGGGGCTGAAAACATTCGTGCATGATTCGAATGCAAGACCCGGCCGAGCGAATGTTCTCACAAGCCGTTTTTGCACCTCAGTTTTTCTAGGCTTGGAAGCGGCAAAAGCATTTTTTCCTAACAAAAAAACGCTCATCACAGGCACGCCGATGCGCCCGGAAATGGAGCAACTGCCTTCGCGCGAACTGGCGGCAGCGCACTTCGGGCTCGATCCGTCACGCCTCACGATCGTGATCACCGGCGGCAGCCAAGGCGCACGCAAGCTCAATGAACTTGCTGCCCAAGCGGCTGCTTTTTTGGACCCAGCAATCCAAGTCTTGCACATCGCCGGAGCCTCTGACGCGCCGCGCATGCTGGAATTGGGGCGCGCCCGCAATGGCTATCAGGTGCTTGGATTTTGTGATCAAATGGCGATGGCCTACGCGCTGGCAGATTTAATCATCGCCCGCTCTGGTGCCTCCAGTCTTACGGAAATTGCCCACGTCGGCTTGCCTTCGATTTTAGTCCCGTATCCTTACGCGGCGGACGATCATCAGACGCGCAACGCGGAAGTTTTCGCCGCTGCTGGTGCGGCAAAACTCATCCAAGAGCGCGATCTTTCCCCGGAGTTATTGGCGCATTTAGCGCAGTCAATCATGCAAGACTTGCCAACTAGCCAGCGCATGGCAAAAGCCGCACGTGGGCTCGCCATTCCAGATGCCGCCGAGCGCGTTTGCGATGCGATCGAAGCCACATTACAACCATCATGATCGAAATCACCCACTTGCTCACGAACCGCGATCAGCCGCTCCATATTCATCTGATAGGTGTTGCTGGATCCGGTATGAGCGGGCTCGCGCTGTTGCTGTTAGGCATGGGCCATCGAGTCAGTGGCTCAGATCGGGTGACGACTCAAGAGACTGAACGCATGCAGAGTCTTGGTCTGCGTTTTTCTTCGCCCCACAGCGCAGAAGCGGTGCAAGGAGCGGATCTGGTCGTCTATTCCTCGGCGATTCGTCCGGAAAATCCTGCTTACGCGGCTGCGCAAAAATCGGGTATCCGGCTATTGCGCCGAGCCGAGTGTCTCGCTGCGATTTTGCACACACGGAAAGGCATCGTGATTTCTGGCACGCATGGAAAAACGACGACATCATCGATGGCGGCCCACATTCTGCGCGAGGCTGGCTTGCAACCAAGCCACTACGTCGGCGCGGAAATTCCAATCCTTGGCGCGAATGCGAAGTGGTCTGAAGAAGGCGAATACATGGTGGCCGAGGGCGATGAGAGCGATGGCACACTCACGCTCTATCAGCCAGAGCATAGCGTGATTCTCAACATCGAAGCAGAGCATTTGGACTTCTACCGCGATCTGGATCAGATCAAAAAAGTCTTCGCCACTCTAGCAGAACAAACGCGCGGGGTCGTCATTTTTTGTGCAGAAGATCCAGTTGCCTACGAGGTTTGTAGTAGCCTAAAAAATGCGATCTCGTATGGTTGGCATGATGCAGATTTTATCGCTAATGATGTGAGGGAGCTGCGAGGCACATCTGCTTTTTCCGTGGTCAAAGGAGGCGAGGTTTTAGGCGATATCGAGCTCGGCATCCCGGGCCGCCACAATGTGCTCAATGCTCTTGCAGCGATTGCAGTGGCCGACGCGTGCGGCGCAGATTTCCAGCACATCGCCCGCGCTCTAACAGCTTTCGCGGGAGCCAAGCGGCGCTTTGAGACGAAATATTTATCCGCCAACTATCGCATCATTGATGATTACGGCCATCACCCGAGCGAATTGGCCGCGACCTTGCAAACTGCGCGATCACTCAAGCCGAGCCGATTGGTCGTCTTATTTCAACCGCATCGTTACAGCCGGACGCAGGCGCTGGCCGATGATTTTGGCAAAGTGCTGCAAGCTGCGGATTTGGTTTTCATCACCGATGTTTACGCAGCCTCGGAGCTGCCGATTGAGGGAATTTCTGGCGCCACATTGGTCGAGGCGATGAAACGCCATGGGGACATTCCAGTGCATTACTTGCCGGATCTTGGTGCCGCACATCACGAGCTTGGCAATGCTCTGAGGCCAGGCGATCTTTTGATCACTCTTGGTGCAGGCAATGTGCATGAGGTGGGCACGCGCTTGGCTAGCGATTTGAAATTGTTAGAAGAAATGATGGGTCTAGCAGATCAAGGCATCATTGATGGAAAATTGTATGAGCCGATGAAGCGCCACACCACGATGATGGTCGGCGGGCCCGCACAATTTTGGATCGAGCCTCACGATTTTTTTGGCTTCGCCATGTTGGTTGATTTTTGTCGCCAGCGGGGAATTCCCGTTCGCGTGATTGGCCGAGGATCGAATCTGTTAGTTCGCGATGGCGGCATTCGCGGGGCGGTGATTCATCCATCCGGCGGTGCGTTCTCAAAGGTAGAGGTGACGGGAAAATATGAAGTCACCGCCGGTGCAGGCGTGCGTTTGAAGAAACTTGCCAGCGTCGCCGGAGCAAGCGGGATCGGCGGATTTGAGTGGATGGAAGGCATCCCGGGCAATGTCGGCGGTGCCTTGCGGATGAATGCCGGTGCGATGGGAATTGAGACGTTTGATCAAGTGGTGCGAGTGACGTTTCTCGATGAGGATGGCGTGATCCGCACGCGTGAGCGCGATGAGATTGTTGCCCAATATCGCAGTGTGTCTGAGCTGAGGCGCAACTTCGCATTGCAGGCCGTTTTCAAGGGCGAGCCCGATACCGCAGCGGGCATCAAGCAACGCTGGGAGGCATCACGCGAGAAGCGCAAGACGAGCCAACCGGTGGCGGCATCCAGTGGCTGCACGTTTAAAAATCCGTCATTGATGCCAGCCGGCCGCCTGATTGAGACATTGGGGCTCAAAGGAACCTGCGTTGGTGGCGCAGAGGTTTCAGATGTGCATGGAAATTTCATCGTCAATGCTGGTGGTGCGACTGCCAGCGATGTGCTTTCGTTAACGACGCAAATCCGCCAACGCGCGATGGATCAATTGCAGATAGAAATGGAGCTGGAAGTCAAAGTCCTCGGCGAGGATGAACCAAGTTTTTAATCATTATTCAGACATGTTAGAATCAACAAAAATCGCAGTTTTGATGGGTGGCCCCGGATCGGAAAGAGCCGTCTCACTAGCTTCTGGAAATGCCGTGCTCAAGGCACTCATCGAGCAAGGCCTCAATGCCTGTGCGGTGGATGTCACCGAAGCAACGGTGGATTTACCCGAGGGCACGGGCCTCGCTTTCAATGTGATTCACGGCACGTATGGTGAGGATGGAAGACTGCAAGATCAGTTAGATCAGTTAGGGATTCCTTACACGGGCGCGGGAGCGAAAAGCAGCCGCCTCGCGTTTGATAAAAATTTGGCCAAAGCCATCATGATCGAGCACGGCGTGCCGACACCGCGCGCCGAGATCATTGACGTTTCCCAAGGCATCTGTTTGCCAAGTTTTCCTGCTCCCTTCGTGGTCAAGCCGCCACGCGAGGGATCCAGCGTGGGCGTGCATGTGGTGCGGGATCCCGCAATGGCATGGGCGGCGATGGAAGATGCTGCGAAATATGGGAGTGAAATTTTAGTCGAAGAATTCATCGATGGACGCGAATTGACCGTCGGTATTTTGGGCGATCGTGCATTGCCGATTGTGGAAATTCGCCCGCCAGATGGAGTTTATGATATGGCCAGTAAATACCCGTGGCTGAGTGGGGCAAAAGGCAGTGAGTATCTCTGCCCTGCGCCGTTAGATGAAGAGCTGACTCGCATTGTGCAAGAGGCGGCTCTCGCTGCTCATCGTGCATTGGGTGTGGAAATTTATTCTCGGGTGGATGTGTTGTTAGATAAAAATGGTCGGCCTTTTGTGTTAGAAGCGAACACCATTCCGGGCATGACCGAGACCAGCCTTTTGCCAAAAGCTGCCGCGGCGACGGGCATCTCGTTTGGTGCGCTGTGCCGCGAGATAGCCGAGGCCTCACTTCAACTTCGCAGTTAAAACGACCTCATGAGCAAGACCCGACATTCCCGCAAACGGCAGCATACTCATGTGCTGCATTCGCACGTTATTTCGGGCCGTTTAATTTGGCTCGCATGCCTTGGAGTGTTGGGGAAATTGGGGAAACTGGCCTGCGTGCTTGCGGTGCTTGCTGGCATCGGCTGGGGAATTTGGCAAGGATTTCGCCACGCGGTCTATCAGAATCCGGATTTCAGTTTGAAAATGATCCAGCTTAATAAGAATCCATTATTCGATGAGGCTGAATTTGCAGAGGCGACCCAGCTGAATCTAACAGGAAGCATTTTTGACGTCGATACGAAAGGCATCACTGCCTATCTCAACGCGCGGGCGGAAGTGCTTGACGCGCACGTCGAGCGCCATTTGCCAGACACACTCAACGTTACCATCCGCACGCGGGTGCCAAAAATCTGGGTGGTGATGTTAGATCATCCAATGGCAGCGGATAAGGTGCGCCGGGTGGGCGGGCTCGTTGCCGATTCCGATGGGTTTCTTTTCCCCTGCTCTGCGGGCATGATGGAGCGGGCAATGGATCTGCCGATTGTGCGCTTGATGCGGCAGGCTGAGCATCCTTTGGCGTCGGGAAAATTGTTAGAGCATCCCGAGTTGCGCCATGCACTGCGGCTCTACGCAGCGGTGTTAGAACATGATTCCCAACTCGCCCAGCAGATGGATGTGATCCGCCAAGTAAATGCATGGTCACTAGAAGTCAAAATGCGGCAAGGCGTGACGGCCACCTTGGGCATGGGTGATTATGCGCGCCAAATTCGCAATTGGTCCACCGTGCTCAAGCACTCCGAGAGCAAAGGTTACGATTTGGCCACCGTGCAATTGATTCCCAAACGAAATATCCCGATCACCTTGCGCAGCGAGCCACAGGCGACGATGACGATTCAAGCAGACTCTTCTAACAGTGAAATTTCTCGCGATGAAAAAAAACAGCGCGATCTCAAACAACTTCTCAATCGCAATTGATTTATTTCCATGGCTCGCCGCAGTAAAATCCATGTAGGCCTTGAAATTGGCACCAGCAAAACGTGCATGGTCGTCGGTGAGGTCAAGCCTGATAGTGGGGTGAAAATTTTAGGCATTGGCCTCACCAAATCCACCGGCATTCGGAAGGGTGAAATTTACGATTACGCTCAAGCGCGGATTTGTTTGAAAGATGCACTCACGCGAGCGGAGGATGCGAGCGATGTAGAAATTGGCAGTGTCTATCTCGCCGTTACTGGCTCGCACATTCGCGGCGTGAACCACCGCGGCACGTATCGTTTGCCGGATGGCGAGCAGAGCGTCACGGAAGAACATATTGAAGAGGCGCGCACGATTGCCAGAGATGTGCAAATCCCAGCCGATCATGTCTATCTGCATCCGATTGTGCGGAACTATTGGCTCGATGGCTTGGAACAAAGCACCTCACCTATCGGCTTGTTTGGGAAAACCGTGGAAGCGGATTTTCACATCGTGCATGGGATGGGAAATCGCATCCAAAATAGCATTAAGTTGGTTAGAGAAATTCCGTTAGAAGTGGACGATGTCGTCTTCTCGCCAATCGCGACGGCCCAGATGGCACTTGACCGCGATCAGCGCGAGCGCGGGGCCCTGGTGATTGATATTGGTGGCGGCACCACAGATTACGCACTGTATCTAGGCGGTGTGATTGCGGCGAGTGGTTGCATCCCGGTGGGCGGCGATCACATCACGAATGACATTCACTTAGTCACGGGCCTGCCGTTCTCAAAAGCGGAGCGTTTGAAAATCGAGCAAGGAAATGTCTCGATGGATCCAGCACATTCGATCGGCATTGCCAAATTGAATGATGAAAGTGGATTTGCTGAAGTGGAAGTGAGCCGAGATATGCTCAATGAAGTCATTCGCCAACGGCTTGAAGAAACCATGCGCTTGGTCAAAGCTCAACTACCTGTCGGCGCGCTTGATGCCATCGCGGCAGGGATTTATTTCACAGGTGGCACCAGCTTGATGCGAGGATTTAGCCAACTGGCATATCACATTTTCCGCCGAGATATTTACCAACCGGAAGCACCGATGATGAGCGGCAGCCAAGCGAGTTTTAAAGACCCCCACGTCGCCACCGCGATTGGCCTGATCCGTTATGCGCAAATTTTGGAAACCGAGAAACAGAGGCCGCCAAGCATGATGAGACGGCTTGGGCGTATTTTTTGGCCACTCGGAAAATAGATGAACGCGCCAAATTTTTAACCTTAGAACAGCATGATCCCTTACCAACATCCAACGCAGCCCACCATCTCTACGGACAGCGTGAAAATCATCGGCCTTGGTGGAGCTGGTGCGAATATGTTAGAGCGCATCGCGCTTGATGGCATGCAGGGATATTCCCTGCTCGCGATCAATACCGATGTGCGAACCTTGAACGCCTCGATGGCTCGTGAAAAAATTCAGTTAGGCTTCAATCTCACCAAAGGCCTTGGCTGTGGCGGCGATCCAGAACTCGGAAGCCAAGCGGTGTTAGAAGCCGAGGCTGAAATCCGCGAGGCAATCAAGGGCTGCCGGATTGTGTTTATTTGTGCCGGCCTTGGTGGTGGCACTGGCTCAGGGGCGGCGCCGATTGTTACGCGCCTCGCTCGAGAAGAAGGAGCGTTTGTGGTGGTTTTTGCAACGATGCCATTTTCATTCGAGGGCAAGCGCCGGCGTGATCAAGCGGAGACTTCATTGAATCAGTTGGCCGTTTTATCGAATGCACTGGTGACGTTTGATAACAATCGCATGGGTGAGCTGGTTCTCGCCAAGCAAGGGATTCACGAAGCATTTGCCGCTGCGGATCAAATGATTTGTGAATCTATCAAAGCAGTGATTCGCTTGGTGGTTAGACCGGGTTTGATTCACATGGGGTTGGATGATTTGATGAGTGCTCTGCGCACCACTCGCTCGCGATGTTTGTTTGGTTCCGGCATGGCCAGTGGAAAAGATCGTGCTCCCAAGGCACTCAGGCACGCATTGAGCAGTCCGCTGTTAGATCAAGGGGCACTACTCAAAGAAGCGCAAACCGTCATCGTGCATTTGTGCGGCGGCGAGGATTTGACGTTGTTTGAAATCGAGTTGCTGATGCAAGGACTGCACAAGTTGATCCCAGAACGCGCGCAAGTGCTCTTCGGTGCGGCGGTTGATCCAAGCATGGGCGATGCGCTTTCCATCACATTGATCAGCGCTCTACCCGAGGATTCATTAAAATCTTCTG
>RDZR01000056.1 GCA_004294095.1 Verrucomicrobiota bacterium | reverse complement strand
GACATATCTTTTTTGCACTTTCATCGACTATATCAAAAGCATTTACCGTGCCATAATCTGTTGAAAATCAATGCGTCGTGAGTTTTTGGAAGTTCCCATGAAATGTTGAGCCTGTGAAATTAGCAATTGCGATAGATCTAATCTGTGGAATCGCGGGACTATTCAAAGTGGCAGTGATTCGAGGTGATTGCCCCCAGAGAACAGAGTTGGTCAAATGAACGGTTGCTTGACTATGGGCCACTACGTTTGACAGTGCTTTCGCCGGGAGGCTACTACTCTCTCTGCCCCAACTAGCTGCAAGAGAATCACCGAATCCAAAGAGTAAAATTGCCATGACCGTTTGAGTAATATCACGCGAAAAATCTGATAGATTGTTAGATTGAAACATCATCCATCAAATTCACTGGCATGTATTTCAAACTTATGAGAAACCCTCAAGTCAATTTTCTTCAACCCAATCACGCATGTAACTCATCTAATTGGATATAAGTGGGTTGACTGGGGTGCATTAAAATTTGTGATTCTGGTCAAATATAGAGAAGGGGTTTTCAACCCCTTTTACCCATATTCTGGAAAAATTCTGGCCAGCGAAAGGGGTTTCAAACCCCTTCTCCATACGGAATTTCACCAATCCTCACGCGCGCCAGTCATCGAGCCCTTGAGAAAAGACATCTATTTCCCGACAAGGGAAACGCTGCCTTTTTGGACAATGGCGCGCAGGAGGACGATCTTTATGCTGTGCACATTCAAGCCGATGGCGGCTCGCTGGCGCTGGTCGAGCGGGAAGACTTTTCCTCGCTCAATGATGAAGAAGACTCCATGATTCAAACCAAACGCTCTAGCACTCACGCCGACATGTATTTTGATGTCTTGACATCAAAAATGAAAACATCATGATGTTTCTATGAGAACTACTTTAACCATCGACGACGATCTTGCGGGCATTCTGAAGCGAAAAGCCCGTGAAATGGACAAACCGTTCAAGGAACTCGTCAACACTGCGCTGAGGCGAGGTCTCGCGGAAAACTTAACGGATCATCCATCAGCCGTGGTGGTGCGTCCACATGATTTTGGGGCCAGCCAAACCGGATTGGATTTAGGCCGCTTGAATCAGATCGTGGATGAACTCGAAGTGGAAGACTACCTAAGAAAGGCCACAAACGATGATTCTGCCCGACGTTAATCTCCTCGTTTATGCCCATAATCTGCGCGTGCCTCAACACCCCAAGGCCTTAGCTTGGTGGAATGGCTGTCTTCAGGGCCATGAGGGTGTCGCCCTTGCATGGGTTGTCATTCTCGGCTTCGTGCGCATCACCACTCACCCGAGGATTTTCCAAAATCCCTTACCCGTCGCAGAGGCACTGGCACGGGTCGAAGAATGGCTCACCCTGCCGCAGGTGCAGGTGGTCCATCCGCTTCAATCTCATTTTCAGACCGTGTCCACTCAACTGAATCATTTGGGCACCGCCGGAAATTTGACGACCGATGCCCACTTGGCAGCACTTGCCATCGAGCACGGCTTCGTCCTCCACACCACCGATGCGGATTTTACCCGTTTTCCGGGCCTGAAGTGGAAAAATCCGATCAGTTAGTGTCATCTAACGATCCACCCATGGTGCCGCAGCTTCCAGCCTCTGATTATTTCAGATGAAAATCATTCTCGGCAGTGCACCTCATCCTCAATCAGCCAAGTAGTGGATCACTCATTGATGATCAAAGGCGATCTATATGACAAAATTGTCACACGGGGATCGTCGGCAACAGTCGGCGATGCCCCTTTCATTCAGTGCATCCGACATGACGCGACGTTTACTTTTCTTATTAACCATTTCCACCGCCATCCCAGTTTTCGGCCAAGAGCAACCTGTGAGCCCGACTGAAACGCTGCGCAATTCCGTGCGGCAATGGGTGGAAACCATGCATCGAATCCAACAAGAAGATAATGACTGGAAGCGCGACCAAGAGGTGCTCGCCAATTACAAGGAGGGGCTGCAAAAGGAAATTGCCGACTTAAAACAACAAATTACCGACGCGAAAACTCGCCAAGCTGGAGCCACCTCAGAATCCCTAACACAATCCAAACAGCGCGATCAATACGCTGCGGCCAAGACCCAACTCGCCACCACTTTGCGCGAGCTTGAGCAAAAAATGAGCAAGCAGCTCGCGCATTTTCCTCAGCCACTTACCGCTGAACCCAAAGTTTCCCAAGCCATCGAGGAATTGAATAAAGACCTCAAACTTCCGACGGAGAAAAAAGAAGAAGGTGCCTCGAAGCGCTTGCTCAATCTAATCAATCTGCTCAACGAGGCAGAAAAATTCCAACAAACCGTCAGCCTGCGTCCGCAACTCATGAAGGACGCATCGGGCAAAGAATACAACATGCAGGTGATCTACTTTGGACTGTCCTGCGCCTACGCCGTCAATGATGACGCTAGCGTCGCATTCGTTGGTAAGCCGACAGATGCCGGCTGGAAATTTGAGGAAAGCAAAAACCTCGCCACCGACATCCAAGCACTCATCTCTTCCACCACGGGCGATACCAGCGCCGCATTCGTGCAACTTCCATTTCCGAAACCATGAGCCCTCGTTCACTTTTTATCATTCTTGCACTTTGCTCATCTGCGATCGCGCAAACGCCGAGTCTAACCGCTGATGCCGATCTGAAAAAGGCCGTCGCTCAGCTCACTGAAAAACAACGGGAGACATCCGATTTACGCAGAAATCTTTACCGCGAAATAAATCTGTTAGATGATGAGGCACTCAAGCTCGGCACCGAACTGCGGGAACTCCAGCGTGAAGAAGAACGCCGCACCGCGACCCAAAAAACACTCGAGCGCGAAGTGGAAGCCCGCAAAGTGGACTTCAATTACTCGTCTGGCATTCTGACCCAATACGCCAAAGCTCTGCTCACCCGCCTCCACCCAGCGGAAACTCAACTCTATCAGCAATCCATCGAACAATCCGAGCAGCGCGCCAACGCGGCGACCGACGATCCAACCCAAGAAATCACCCAACGCTTGGAGGCAGTTACCTTGGGCCTCGATCGGTTAGAAAAAGTGGCTGGCGGCCATCGTTTTGAAGGAACCGTCCTGCGCAACGGCAGTGAGGCGATCAAAGGCAACATCCTCCTTGCCGGTCCAGCGGTTTTCTTTTCCGCGACAGACGGCTCGTTTGATGGAGTGGCGACCTTTGCTGAAACAGGCACCGCGCTGCCAACCGTCGTGGCACTTGAGGATGATAGCCATGCGATCAAAGAATCCGTTAAAAATGGCTACGGATTATTGCCCCTCGATGGCACGATGGGCAAAGCGATTGAAGTGGCGGCAGCCGAAGAATCGCTGCTCGATACGATCAAAAAAGGCGGCATCGTCGGCCACGCGATTCTTCTGTTAGGTGCCATATCCTTTTCGATCGCCATCTTCAAAGTTTGGGAAATTTCACGCATCCGCGTTCCATCTCGCAACCTTATCAATGAAATTTTAGATGACCTGTTAGTTGGAAAACAAGACCAGGCGATTCGCAAGGCAGAAGCCATTTCCGGCCCTGCCGGCGCCATCGTGCAAACGGGCACTCGCATGTTCTTTGAAAAACGCCGCGTGTTAGAAGAGGCGTTATTTGAAAAATTGGTGGCGATCAAACCAAGGATGGATCGCTTCATCCCATTTCTCGCCCTCACCGCCGCCGCAGGTCCATTGATGGGGCTGTTAGGCACCGTGCTCGGCATCATCAAAACGTTCCAAGCCATGGCGCTTTATGGAACCGGCAATGCAAAAAACTTTTCCGCAGGTATTTCTGAAGCACTCATCACCACGGCGGAAGGATTGATTGTCGCCATTCCAGTGCTGGTGATTCATGGCTTGCTTAAAAGCCACATCAAAGGCCGCTTCTCCGAGTTGGAAGGCATCGGCATCGCCATGATCAACGGCACCACGGAACGCGAACGGCGCAATGAAAAAGCCCAACCAAGCAAGGTGGTGGATGCTTCCGATGATGGGGATGACGACATCGAACTCAAACCGACACTTGCGTAAATTTGATGATCCCTCAATTCCTAACAGATGGCTGGCAACTATTTCTCGAAGGTGGCCCGATCATGTATATGCTCGGTGCGGTGGCTTGCATTCTTTACGCATCGGCGATTTCCGCGTTGATCCACGTCAATCAGGGCAACCTCAATGAGAAGGAACAGGAGAAGTGGGAACAATTCATCGCTCAGCCAGATCTGGCCAAAGGCCGCTTAGGCGAAGCGTTGAGCTACGCGCTGCACGGCCCAAAGCTTAGCATCAAAACCGTCAACCGCCGCTTTGATGAAATTAAAATCATCGCTCTATCAGGAATCGATCGCCGCTTGTTAGTGCTTAACACGCTCGTCGCCGCAGCGCCACTTGCGGGTCTGTTAGGAACGGTGATGGGCATGTTAGCCATGTTTTCTGGGCTCTCGCACGGCAAAGGCCCAGCAGGCATGCAGCGCGTGGCCGATGGCATGCAAGAAGCACTCATCACCACTCAAACGGGACTGACGATTGCCCTGCCCGGACTCTTCATCGCCTTAATCATCCAAGCCAAGCGCAACCGCATTCACGCCGCGCTGGTGCGCTTGGAGAGCTTGATTCTCACCAGCCGCTTTCACCGCACTGATCAAAACCAACCCCAATAATTTATGTTTGGCCGCAGCTTTTCCGACGAACCTGACGAACCAGTCACCATCGATTTATCATCGATGATTGATTGCGTTTTCATTCTGCTGATCTTTTTCATCGTCTCAACGGTTTTTGTCGAGGAAACCGGAGTGACCGTAAATAAACCAGATGTCAGCGGAGCCAGTGCCTTAGAAAAAAATTCGATTCTGTTAGCTGTGACGTCTGAGGATAAAGTATTCTACGGCGGCGAAAGCATCGGCGTGCAAGGCGTGATTAGTAAAATCAAACCACTCCTGTTAGAAACGCCCGACATGCCAGTCATCATCCAAGGCGATAAGGCAGCGACTCATGGCGTCGTGCAGCAGGTCCATGGCCAAGCGCTGCTCGCAGGTGCCATGAAGGAGAAAATTTCGATCTCCACCAAGTAACGAGTTCTAGCAGATTTATACATTTGAAACGCCACGTTTATCGCCCACCCAACTCGCAAAAACTTCACTGGTTTGCGATTTTCGGTGGTTTATTGGCCACTATTGGAGTCTTCATCGCCATTCCCCTCACCCAAAAACTCACCGCAGTGATTGATGGCTCCTCGGTTCCTCCGCCAGAAATCGTCGTCGAGCCGCCTGATGATCAGAGTTTTGAGACGGAAGAACCACCGGAAGAAGTCGAGCCCGAGCCTGAGCCGGAAGAAATGGTCGAGGAAGCGACCGAGCTAGACCTCGGCATCGATTTAAGTGCTCTCACAGCGGGCACAGGCGGCGGCTTCATCATGGAGATTCCAAAATTCGCACTCAAAGGCAGCGATGATGCCATGGGCTCGGAACTCGATTCACCCGCCACGCCCACCACTAAAATCCAGCCAACGTTTCCGAATTCCTTGCTCAAAAAAGGTGTCGGCGGACGAGTGCTCATCAGTTGCAGCGTGGATGCCAAAGGGCAGATCACGGCAGCAACGATTCACCAATCATCCGGACAGCCGCTGTTAGATGATGCCGCGCTCAAAGCTGTTAGAAAATGGAAATTCAAGCCAGCCTCCAATAGCGGCAAAGCAATCGCCTCCAAGTGCATTGTTCCATTCAATTTTGAAGTCAAAAAAAACTGATCGATTCCATATCAAATTCACCATGATGACTCGCACACTCCTTTTTTTCATGCTGCCGGGATGGCTCGCCGCCGCGCCGATCATTCCGCCTGCGGATCTTTTTCAAGACAGCAAGTTTCTACGCGACTTTGTCGGCTCTTATGGATTTTTAAGCGATGTCGAGCCCAAGGTCACCAGCGATGAACAAGCGGCGCTCTTGATCATTCGCGAATTGTTTGAGCAGTCCAAATTTCGCGAAGCGGAACAACAACTCGCCCTCTTCATTCGCGAAACGGAAGCTCCGAGCGATCCTAAAAAAGCCCCGGCCACAATCAGCCCGGCGATGACCTTTGTGTTAGGAAATCTTTATTTCCAAGCAGATCGCGCGGATGATGCGCGCAAAGCATTTCTGGAAGCGATTCGTAAATTCCCAAGATTCCGCCGTGCACACACCAATCTGGCTTACCTCTACATTTCCAAAAACCAAACGGACGAAGCGCTGCCGATGCTTCAAAAAGCCATCGAGCTTGGGGAAAATTCTGCGCGAGTTTACGGGCTGTTAGGCTATTGCTTGTTATTGAAGAATAACCCGATTGCTGCGGAAGGTGCCTACCGCCAAGCAAATTTGCTCGATAGCGCATCGCGCGATTGGAAGCTCGGGCTTGCTCAAGCATTGATCGCTCAGGAAAATCACATCGAGGCAGCCAGCATGCTTAATACCCTGATTGAGGCAAACCCGAATGATAAACAACTCTGGCTCCAGCAAACGCAGGCCTATCTCGCGAGCGAGCGCAATGAGGATGCCATTATCAATTTAGAAGCCTTGCGCGTCAAAGGCCTTGCAGATGAAACCAATCTTAATCTGTTAGGAAATTTACACATGAATAACGGCCAACCGCAACTGGCACTTGCAGCTTACCTCGAAGCGATGGAGCGCAGCCCGCAAATCAATCTCGAGCGCTCGCTGAAATCGGCCCGCATTCTCAACGATTACGGCTCACCAGAAAGAGCGGAGCAACTCACCGATGCGGTCCGTCGCAAAATCAAAACCAAGCTTTCTCTCGCAGATGAAACGGCTCTGCGTCTAACCGAAGTGCGCATCGCTCAAGCACAAAACAACCCACAACGCACCGGCGAGTTGCTTGCCGAGTTGCTCAAAATCAATCCCGCTAATCCCGAAGTTCTGTTAGAATATGGCCGCCATCAGGATCTTTTATCACGTGACGAGAAAGACGAAGCACTTCGCACAAAATTCTCAGCAGAAGCTCGCACCCACTATCAGCTTGCCACAAGATTTGAGGAGACATCATACAAGGCGAATTTAGCACTCGGCCAACTTTTCGTCCGCGAAAAACGTTACGAGGATGCAATGCCATTTCTGCAAGCAGCACTCAACGTGAAGAAAAGTGAAAGCCTCGAACAATATGTCAGCCGCGTGCAACGCGCTGCGGACCGCGAAAAACCGGCGGACAAATAATTACTCGCTAATCTGAATCGACTTCGGATCCCATGAGGGGACTGGAAAGTTCATGTTGAGCTTTTCTAAGGTATCTAACATGATGCGGGCCACGCACAGATTGCGATACCACTTGCGATCGGATGGAACGACATACCATGGCGCTAAATCCGTGGACGTATCGCAAATGACGTCTTCGTAGGCCGTCATGAAATCACTCCAGCGTGCTCTATCTGCTAGATCTTCTGGATTGAATTTCCAGTGCTTCGCCGGATTTCCAAGTCGCGACTCCAAGCGTTTTTTCTGCTCCTCTTTGGAGATATTCAGAAAAATTTTCACGATGGTGGTGCCTTCTTCTGCGAGCATGCGCTCGAATTCAACGACGTGACGCACCCGCCGCTTCCACACTGGATCTGGAAATAATTTTTTCACCCTCACGGCGATGATGTCCTCATAATGGCTGCGATTAAAAATCACCATCTCGCCATTTCCTGGAACTTTGGGATGCACCCGCCACAGAAAATCGTGCGCAAGTTCTTCCACGCTGGGCTTCTTGAAAGAATGAACATGAATCCCTTGTGGATCGATGCGGGAAAAAACATGCTTGATGCAGCCGTCCTTCCCGCCTGTGTCCATCGCCTGCATGACCACTAAGACGCGGTGCTTGCTCTGCGCGTAGAGCATTTTTTGCAACTGCTGGAGCTGAGTTTGCAAGATCTCAAACTGCGGCTCGAAGTCCAATTTGGATCCATCTTCAAAAAGCACCTTCTCTCCACTATCCAGTGATTTGAAACTGATCTTTTCTCCTTGTTTGACCCGATATCGTTCTAATGCACCTCTAACTGGCATGTTGGTTTTTATTCTCGATGGATCGCAATGACAAGCCTGCTAGGGAAAAAAATTCACTTCATCTTCCGACCTCGCTCGATGGCTGCGGCGGATGGCTCGGACTCTTATCTTGCGGTTTGAAAATAAAGTAAACAGCGCCTGCCAAGCAGATCGCCGCATACAAATAATTCCAACTCATCGGCGTGCGCATATAAAACACGGCAAACGGCACAAACACACTCAAGGTAATGACCTCTTGTAGGATTTTAAGCTGCGGCAACGACAATACTCCATACCCGATGCGGTTGGCCGGCACTTGAAGAGCATACTCGAAAAACGCGATCGACCAGCTTACCACAATCGCAAACAACAACGGCTTGTGCCGCATGTCTCGCAAATGCGCATACCATGCGAAGGTCATGAATATGTTCGACGCAACTAACAGAAAAACCGTTTTGGCAATCGTCATGCACGCAATGTTTTTAAGCCGATTCGATGATTAAATTTCCATACGGCGTGGCATCGCCTGTGCGGATCAAGCCAATCGCCAGCGGCACCCGTTTTTTGAATTCCACATGCGCCTCGCGCACCACCGAGTATTTCCGAAATGATGCATCGTAACGTGCCAAAACCTCTAACGAATTCACGGTGCGAAATTCCTCCGCTTGCCAAATGCGACCAATTTCAAACACAGGCGAAATTAAATCAAAAACATCTAACACCGTCGGAATCCCATGCGTGAGCGAGATATCGACAGTCTCGATTTCTGGCCAAAATGGAAACGCCCAGTCGGCAATGACCAAGGTGTTGGTGTGACGAATGCGTGCTAACAGATCGAGCACGTGAGGATTGAGGATGCCGGATTTTAACATAAATTAAAAAATTACATGGGCCACTGCGGGTGCACCGATTGGCGGAAGCGCGATGGCGGTGCGTGATGCACGGATTTGAACACTCGCGAAAAATGAAAGGCATCTTTAAAGCCCAAATTCGCGGAGACCTGCTTGACTGTTAGATCGCTTTCTAACAAAAGACTGGATGCGTATTCCATACGCAGCCGCGTGAGGAATTGGTAGGGACTTTCATCGTGAAATCGCGAGAATAATCGGCACAAATACGGGCCATCTACTTCACATGCTTTGGCGATCGAATCGAGCTTTGAGAGCTGAAGGTAGTTTTTTTCGATGTATTTTTTCACACGGCTGAACGTGGAAAAAGCGATCGATTCTGTATTGCCCAAGTCTGCCGCATCATCTTGGCATAACATCAATAATTGCTTGGTGAGTAAGTTGCATAATGGCAAAGCGAGCCGCGATTTACGCACTCCTCGATCGATCAGAGCATCGAATGTGCGCCGAATGAGATCCATCTTCATGCAGCGCGAAATGACACCCGGCTCCATCCCGAAGCTTTGCAAAAAATCGAGCACGCGCACGCCGGAGAAGCCGACAAAATATTTCCCCATCGGCGCCTCCTCAGCCGTGCTGATCTGATGCGGAATGCCCGGGCCATAGAGAAAAAAACTCCCCGGCCGCAAGACTTGCTCGTTTTTCCCCAAGCGCACTGACCCGTGGCCGCGGCTCACAAACTCCAAACAATACCACGGCAAATCCTCTCGATCGATGCGATAATCACGCCCGCAACTCTCAAATCCGCCAAACACCACCGCGAAATCATCCGCTTCATCCGCATCTAAAAAGAACAAGCGCGCAGAATCAACCTGCTGGGAAATAAAGGTATTCGCTTCTTGAAAATCAGACACAACGCGACTCCAGCAGCCTTTCCCCAGCAGTTAAAGACAAAATCATCTATCTGAGGAAAAATTTTACGTCTAATTTTTTCAAAACTCACCGTTGATGAAATGATTTTGAATGACAAAGTTGTGCATTGAAGAAATGTTCTTCCTCGCACTCGCATTGCTAATCATTCAAATCATCAATCCATGAATTATCCAAAAATCGGCATCCGCCCCACGATCGATGGCCGCCTCGGCGGTGTCCGCGAATCACTCGATGAACGCACCATGCAGCAGGCCAAAGCCGTCGCAGCCTTGATCGCTTCCGAACTTTGCTATCCAGACGGAAGTCCCGTGCAATCAATCATCGCTGAGACCTGCATCGGCGGAGTGAAAGAAGCCGCCGCGTGCGCTGAGCTTTTTAAGGCCAACAACGTCGGCGTTTCGCTCACAGTCACTCCATGCTGGTGCTACGGCTCGGAGACGATGGATATGGATCCCCATTTGCCGAAAGCCGTTTGGGGCTTCAATGGCACCGAGCGTCCGGGAGCAGTCTATCTCGCCGCAGTGCTTGCCGGTCACACGCAGAAGGGACTCCCAGCCTTCGGCATTTATGGCAAAGACGTGCAAGCCTCGGATGCCACCGAGATCCCGGCCGACGTTCGCGAAAAAATCCTCAACTTCGTGCGCTGCGGCCTCGCCGTTTCCCTCATGCGCGGCAAAAGCTACCTCTCGATGGGCGGCACCTCGATGGGCATTGCAGGCTCAGTCGTCGATTCCTCGATGTGGGAAAAATGGCTCGGCATGCGTGTGGAAGCCATCGATATGAGCGAGTTCATCGGCCGCATGAAAAAAGGCATCTTCGATCAAGCAGAGTATGAAAAGGCACTCGCATGGGTCAAAGAACATTGCCCGGAAGGAAAAGACTACAATTCGCCAAGCTCCACTCGCAGCCGCGAGCAAATCGATAGCGAATGGGACGATAGTGTGAAAATGACGTTGATCGCTCGCGATTTGATGATCGGAAATCCGAAACTCGCAGAAATGGGCTACGGCGAGCAAGCCCACGGCCACAACGCCATCGCCGGCGGCTTCCAAGGCCAACGTCAATGGACCGATCATTTCCCGAATGGCGATTTCCTCGAAGCCATCTTAAACTCCTCATTCGATTGGAATGGAAAACGAGCTCCCATCATCGTCGCCACCGAGAATGATGCCCTCAATGGTGCCGGTATGCTCTTCGGCTATTTGCTGACCAATTCCGCCCAAATCTTTGCAGATTTACGCACCTACTGGAGCCTCGATGCCATCCAACAAGCCAGCGGAAAATCGTTCACCCACCCGCTCGTGGGCGATGGCATCCTCCATCTCATCAACTCCGGACCCGCCGCGCTCGATGGCACCGGCGAGCAAACCGATGCCTCCGGCAAACCGACGATGAAACCGTTCTGGGACATCAGCGATGCCGAAGTCAACAAGTGCCTCCAAGCCACCACCTGGCATCCATCGATGACTGAGTATTTCCCCGGCGGCGGCCTCAGCACCCGTTACCGCACTCGCGGCGGAATGCTTGCAACGATGATCCGGCTCAACCTCGTCGATGGCCTCGGCCCTGCTCTGCAAATCGCCGAAGGCTACACCGTGGATTTACCGGACGATGTGCATGACGCACTCGACCAACGCACCAACCCCACATGGCCCACGACTTGGTTCTCGCCCATCCTCACCGGCAAAGGCGCCTTCACCAGCGCCTACGAGGTGATGAACCACTGGGGAGCCAATCACTGCGTGATGACCTGCGGCCACGTCGGCCACCTCTACCTCACTCTCGCCGCGATGCTGCGCATTCCAGTTTACATGCACAATCTTGATGACAGCCGCGTCTTCCGTCCATCCGCATGGACTGCATTCGGCACCGCAGATCTCGAAGGAGCGGACTTCCGTGCCTGCGTGAACTACGGCCCACTCTACGGGAAAGTCTGAGCCCTGAAGCATGCATGCTAATGTCATAAAAGTGATAAATTGTGATTTAGCCAAAGCACGTAAATCCCATGCTTGTAGTCGCGGCTCACATCCATTGCTTTTACTGATCCAATGCTATCCCACAGAAAATTTTATCTATTTAACCATGATTTTTCATCGCGCTGACGGATGCGATCTAACCTCCGCCATTTTTAAAAATCCTAATGCAAAGTGTGCTTTTCCGCCGCGAAATAATGACTGCACTTTTTTACACAGCTGGTCTTATCAACCAGTCTCATACTTTTCGATACCAATGAGTTGTAAAGCGATTCTATCGGCATAGTAGATTGTCCTAGCCCTTCATATCTTTCATTCTCACGACTATGAACGCACGTTTCGGTTACAAAATATCAGCCATTAAAAAATAGCATCAAAAAAAGTTCAAAAATAGTTTAAAAAAACTTGACCGGTTTCTGATGACATATTATTAAAAGGGCGAGAAATAAAATTAATTGAATTCTCTAACTTCTGTTAGTCGCTCAAACCACCTAAATAATTAGTTTCTTCACCTTACTTCACGATCCATGAAAATCAAAAAATTAAGTTATCTTTTCGGACTAACTTTTTCAACCATCCTTCTTTCTGAGCCAATCTTTGCTCAGCAAGCTATTTGGGGTGCTGTTGGGAACAATCAAATTTGGAGAACTGACGTCAACACCGGTGTCAGCACATTTTTGACAGCGAGTCCATTTTTTGGTCAGGTCAATTCGTTGGCTTACGACAGCACGCGTGACATTGTGATTTACCAAGAAGATTTGGCGCAAGCGGGTATTGGCACGCGCGTCAGAATGGCCTACTACAATTTCGCCACAAATACCCATTCACTTCTAAGTGCCCCATCGCTCAACACCAGAACTTTTCAAGCAGCAGATGGCGCATTCGATGGAACTAACTTCTGGTATATCCCAGTTGGCACGGATGACCTTACTCGCATTTCTATCAACACGGTCACGAATACTTACACAGCGCCTGTCATCGAAGCCAGTGTCAGAAATAACACAGAGGCCATGGACTTTGGCGATATTGAATTTGCTGGCAACATTGGAGCCTCCACGGGCACAGCTCCAAGATTCTTCATTAGCGGTGGCGATACATTCTTAAACCCTCGCTTGGCTTATTACGATTTCTTCCCATCGAATACATACACGGTGACATCCACCGACTATCCGAGACAAATTGCCCGTAATTTTGATACGAATCAATTTTACGGGGCCAAAGGATTTGGAACTGGTGGCCAATTGTTCTTTCTTAATGAATACACTGGTTTTCAAGTTCCCATTGCAACTTTGCCATTTGAGCCTTCTGATTTGACGATTCGTCCGATTCCTGAGCCATCTTCTGCTCTGCTGCTTTCGATGCTTGGTCTTGGTTGCTTCGTGCGCCGCCGCAAAGATGGCTGATATTCCTCATTGGCTTATTTAATTTTTTATTCAAACACTACATGCGTCATTTGACACATGTGGTGTTTTTTTTGACCTAGAAAATCTCTATCTTTTGTCCCCGTGGAAATCATGATATGGGGAAATCAACACGCCCAATATTTCTCCTTGCCTGCACTTCCCCACGCCAAGGTGAGCGGGCTGTTAGAATGATTTAATCTGTCTTAACTGGCCGCCATTGCGGCGCGCCATTTTTTTCCAAAAATCTTCATCGTCCGGTTTCATTTGAAAACCGATGAAATGGAACAGCACCCGTTGAGAAGCGCCGCCGGTGAGTTGTTTGAAAAGATCTTCAAACTCCTCGTCGGGAATGTCGTCCGTCACGCCGCCCGCGCCGCGCTCGAAGCTGCCATCGGAGATCAGAAAAATCACGTCCGGTTTCATTTCAAAAGCCCTGCGCAAAACGGGCGGAAGGCCATTTGGCTCCGGTGCGATCACGCCTTTTCCATTGCGCGGCATGCTGCCAGATTCATTCCACTCGGTCTCCACCCATTGCTTGGCGAGATCCCGATTCGGCTGCGTGGACGGGACTAACTCGGCGTTAAAAAATTTGTAATTTCTGACAAATTGAATGATCCCAAAGCGCGAATCCGCAGGAAGTTGGTTGATCAACGTCAGCGTCTCGTCTTTGATTTTCGCCAGAGGCATTTCAGATTTATTCGCCTTATTCACCACTGAGCCAGAGACATCGAACATCAAGAGCACACGCTTGCCCTGAGTCTTGATTCCCATGAAATTAATGCCCGTCCCGAGACCGGTGCCACCCGCTCCCGCGAGACCAAATCCGCCGCCTGCGCCCGCGCCAGCAGTGCCTGCGAGGCCGGTGATCATCTGCGTCGCCATCGATGCTGGATCGGGCGTGAGCATGTCATTCATCGAAATAGCGGGTGCTTCTGGCAGCGCAAAGGCCGTCGGCCGCAGACTAACGAGCCGCGCTTTGAAAGTTGGCTTGGATGCCAGCGCCGCATTGGCCGCAAGATTCATCCGATGCTGCCGCGTCTGAGGTGGAATTTTAATCGCTGGTGCGGGCGGTGCTACGAACTTAGGCGCGTCTTTACGGATGTAAGTGGCAACGACCCATACGCCGGCAAAAATCGCTAACACCCCATGGATGATGAGGCTGGTGAGCATCGCCGTCGTCGCCGTTTTACGAGCGAGTTGGCGAGGATCGAATGCTGCACGTTTAAGCGTTTTTGCCATAACAGTTAGAGTTCATCCTCCTCGATGTCATCTGCGAGAGTTACGCCACGAATGCCCGCCAAGCCGCAGGCGTTGAGCACATCGATGATCCGTTGATGGTTCGTTTGATTGGCTGCATCCACCGTGACGAGTGATTGCGATTGATTCAAATCGGCCGCCGTTTTGAAATTTTTCAAAAGCGTCACCAGCCTCGGCAACGCCTGATCTCCCGCGGGCCCAATCACTTCATCATTGGCGATCACGTTGCCGTCCATTTGAATGCTGATCGTGATGTCCTGCGGAATATCGATCGATTGCTCATCGGATACCGAGCCTGGCAAGGTCATGCTCAAGTCCGCTTCATTGCGTGGCGGGCGCGAGGAAATCAGGAAAAAGCAAATCAGCAAAAAGCCAATATCCGCCATCGGAGCGAGCTGCACTTCGATCGATTGTTCCTCTCTGCGGCGTAAAATCATGGTGAGTTAGTTGGCTGCGTTAAAGGTTCCTAACACAATTTCCACGGCACCTGCATCCGCACATGCGCGGTAGATTTCTTTGGTCTTGAGAGCAGCGGTCTCGGCATCCGCCCGCAGGTAAACTTTCAGCGGTGGAAACTCGGCCATGCGGCGCTTGAGATGCTGCGTCAGCGTGGGCAGATCCACGGCTTCACTCCCGAGAAAATAGGTGCCTGCGGCATCGATGTTCACAATCACGCGGCCCGTCTGATCTTCCGGCACCACCGC
Source organism: Verrucomicrobiota bacterium (assembly GCA_004294095.1). GTDB lineage: Bacteria > Verrucomicrobiota > Verrucomicrobiia > Verrucomicrobiales > Akkermansiaceae > Luteolibacter. The sequence continues at coordinate 19,361 of RDZR01000056.1, read as the reverse complement.
GGCGGTAGCGATCGGCAGATTGATGTCCACCGCGTATTGGTTTTCATTGATCTCATTGGTCACCATGAAAAAGATGATCATAATCCAAGTGATGTCCACCATCGGCGCAATTTGCAGCCCGACGTCGTCCACTTGCCTGCGTCTCAATTTCATGAAAAACGAAAATCGTTAGATGGTTGTTAGATTTTACTCAGCCGGGACGGATGAGCCACTGATGAATCCGTTGATCAAATTGGAGGAGGCATTGGCCAATTCCGTGACCAGCGATTGCAGTAAATTTTTGAAAATGAAGTAACAAAACATCGCCGGAATCGCAACGATCAGAGCGGCGGCGGTGGTAATCATCGCCTCGCCGATGCCGCCTGCAAAGTCGGACGGTTTGGTCGCACCGGCGGCGAGTTGATCAAAGCTACCGATCATCCCAGAAACCGTTCCTAACAGGCCCATCATCGGTGCCACTGCCGCTAGGCCGTTGAGCATATTCACCCACAGCATGCTCTTGGTTTCCTCGTGGAAAATGGTCTCCGCGGCGACGGATTCCAGATCCGCCTTGGAGTAAACAGTCACGCCCGCTGCCGCTTTGGTAAACGTTTCTTTGATGACGTGAGAAAGTGCGCTTTCGTTCGATTCGCAAATCTTGAGTGCTTCGCTGACATCCTGACGAGAGAGGGCCAAGGCCAAGGATTTCTCAATCTCTGCGGGTAAGAGTTTTTTGCGGTTGATACGAATCGCGCACACCGCAATCACGCCGATGACGGCCACTGATGAAAGCGCGATAAAGTGCATCACCCAGCCGCCTTTGAAGTAAATATCTAACAGGCTTTCTTTTTGCACTTGCGCCGCGGGAGCCGACTGCGGCGTGGCATCTTGGGCCGCGACATGAGTCGCAAACGACATGCTCATGGCATAGAGCACGAGAGCAATGCACAGAGGGCGGATGATTTGGAAGAATGGTCTCACGGCGTATGTTAGTTTAGGTTATCGAGTTGGTTTAATCACCAAAGATGTTGAATGGAGGTGGAGGTGCTGGCGGGCCAGCCATTTCTAACGGAGTATTTTTATCAATTTTCTCATCCGGTTGAGCGGCCTCCTCTTTTGGACTTTCGGTGGTTGAGGTTGCAGGAACCGGTGGGGGCGCAGCCGCTTTTGCTTTGAGAGTGGCGAGCTGAACGGTGGAGTCTTTCGCCGCTGAAGATTCAGGATAAAGCGCCACCAAATCTTCCAGCGTTTGGATGACCAAGTCGTCTTGTTTGTTCATCTGATAGAAATCGGCGGCTTTGCGTAAACCAGTGGAAGCGGCGAGTTCGTCATCACCATGGAAAAGACTTGGGTAGAGATAAAAATCCACGGTGAGATGATAGGTGCGCATGCGCTCGGGCATGATTTCCGGATCTTCCGACCAACGCGGGTTTTCATGATCAATGACTTTGAGCGCCGCTTGATGGCGATCTCCTAAATAATTGACAGCATAGAGCATGCCATCGGCCGCACGAGGATCTTCCGTAATCGCCCATGCCAAACGATCGGCCTCATCAAATTTTTCTTTTTCCACCGCGCGGATCAATGCGATGTGGGATTGCTGTGCGATGGCGTCTTTGATGCGCGATTGCACCCAATCCTTGCTGATGATTTGTTGTAAAATCGCCTCCGCCTCTTTCAACGATTCATCGGTATCGCTGCGGCGCAGGGCAGTGGCGAGAGCGAGGCCAGTTTCCCCAGCGTTGGAGCCACTCAGAGCCAACGTCGCAGATCGCGCCTTCCACAGCACTTGCAGTGGTTTGAGCACAGATTCATCCGCGCGCCGATGCCACCTTCTCTCGGCAAGTGTTAGAGTGAAGCGCACACCTGCTAGATCGGCGAGTGGCACATTGCGCCGCGTCACGCCCACGCCGATGGTTTTTTCAACGACCAATTGGCTTTTATCTGCACTCATGATGCGGACCTCCACTGGCGCGCCACGAGCCGGGTCTTTCCAGCGAATTTCATCCGCTTCTGGCCGCGCATTGAGGATTTCCTCTGCCGTCGCGATGGAGAGAAATTGCGCAACCCACACCGAAAAAATGATGCCAAATAACTTCATCGGGTGCTCGATGTGGGTGCAATCATTTCTCCTTCCGGAGCGGCGGGCGGAATCACTCCACCGAGTGCCTCAGCGCGGGCGCGGGCGGACTTGGCTGGTGCCATTTCTTGCAAATCTGCGCGATTGGCCAATTCGGAATACACCTCGCGCGCTTGATCGTTCATCTTCAATTTTTCCAATGCTTGGCCACGCTCAAAATAGGCGGCGGCGACGAGGTCTGGAAAACGATTATATAACAGATAGATTTGCTCAAAGTAAGGCAGCGAGTCGCGGAATTTGGATCGTGAGACATGCATGCGTGCCGCCGCGATCAATGCATGAGCGCGAGTTTTCGCAGGCATGGCTTTGGATTTTTGCAAGGCCAGCAACACGTGAAGAGCCTTCTCCGGAGAGCTGTTAGAAAGCAAGTCTGCACGAGCGAGGGCAACTTTCGCGCCCAGCTCACTTTCGACGAGCGAAACCCCATTGGCATCCGGTGCGCTTTTTGGCATCACCGCCATTTTTTCAAAACGATCAAACGCGGTGAGCGCGACTTCAGGCTGCCCTGCGCGTTGAGCAAGAAATCCAAGCCCCGCAAACGCGCGGTCCCGCTCCGGCGCACGAGGCCACCATTTTCGCACATTTTCATACATCGTGCGGGCGGCGGGAAGTTCTCCACGCTGCATCATGGCATCTGCTACATCGGCTAAAATTTTCGGCGATGTTTCCTCGGGCACCACATCGGGCGCGAGGTCCGCCAGCATGTCGCGCGATTTGTTAGCACGCAACTCAGCGGGGAAAAATGGATGGTCCAAATAAAACATGGCCAGCGCCCAGCGGCAGCGCACGGCGAGGCGTTTCTGCAAAGTAGTCTTCGCCTGAGTGGCCAAGTCGTTGAGTTTTTCTTCTAACTGAATTTTATCAGAATCCGGATAGCTATCTAACAAACTCACAAAAAGATCCTCCACACCAGGGCGCGGTGGGTCATTGCCAAAGCGGCGAATGGCCTGCCAATAAATTTCCTGAGCAGCGGCGCGATCGCCCTTCTGTTTGGCAACCCATCCTAACCAATAAATCGCCTCCGGCACGCGCGGGCTATCTCTGCGCTTGGAGAGAAAATTCTCATAATGCGCATTCATACCGGCGGTGTCCTTTTGCATTTTCAGGATATTTCCGCGCTTGAACCATCCTTCATCATGAAACCCAGGTGCCTCGACTCCGATCCGCGCATAGGCTTGATCGGCTTTATCTAACAGACCTTCAGCACCGTAAGAATCGCCGAGTGCTAGAAGTGCTTCGCTCAACCATTCACTTTCCGGAAAGGCTTTCTCAAACTTTTCTAACAACTTGATAGCTTCCGTGTAATTGGCTTCAGAAAAATGACTGTATGCTATCCGAAATGAAGCATCGTCTAGGTATTCCTGATTGTTCTCAGATGACTTCGCCTGCTCTTGATAACGCGCGAAAATTTCACGAGCTGGCTCCCATTGTTGATCGAAATAACTGGCCATCCCGCGCCAAAAAATCACATGCGGCCACATTTCATCGCTTGGCTTGAGTGATTTGAGTTGCTCATCAAAATCCTTAGCCGCCGCTTGATAATCCTCAAGCATGAGCACGTTATAGGCGGCCATGAACTTCGCTTTTGCCGCGATCGGCAACGCTGGGAATTTTGCAGCCACCTCACGAAATGCAGTGGCGGCATCCGCATGCAAGAATTGACCTTCGAGTGCTTGGGCGCGCAGAAATAACACATCCGGCATGTTAGGCTTTTCTGTTAGGTTGATCAGTCGCTCCTGATAGAGATCTGCCGTGCGCACTGCTCGTGGGTATCGCTCAAGCGTCATCCAGCCGCGGATGAGTGCCGAGCAAGCAGCTTCTACCAACGCATCAGGCGGCATTTGCCGGACCATTTGATCCAAAATGAGACACGCCTCGCGGGTGCGATCGAGCTGAAAATATGCCGTCGCCAGGCGCATTCTCGAAGCACTATCGAACTGCGGAATTTTTTCAAATTGCTCTAGCTCCAGCTTCATTTCTGCCAGCGAGCTTTGAATTTGCGAGGCCCTCACTTGCATGCGCGTATTCGTCGCCGTGGTGAAATCGCTTTCCGCCTCAGCAATGCGGAATGCCTGCAATTCCTTGATCTCAGCCGCCGTCGGCACCAGTCGCAGCACGCGAATCGCCTCGTAGTATTCTTCTGCATCGATCGCTTGTGAGCCCAACTCGATCAGGAGCAGAGAAAACGTAGCGAGCTGCCGCATTTGATCGACATCTTGATGCATTTTCAGCGCGAGATCGATCGCTTCTTTGCGGCGCTTTTCCTGCATGAGGGCGTGCAGCCACATCATGCGAGCGCGTGCACCGGCCTCAGAGCTGAAGGCCACAATTTCATCCGTGTATTTTTGAAAAAAGTCGATCGCCTCCGTCCATTTTTGCTCGATTACGTAGCTATTTCCACCGAGGACCAATGCCTCCATCCGGCGGCTGCGTTCGACCGTTGGATCGTTAAAAAGCTGTCCTAACAGTTCGCGAGCTTCCGCGGCTTTTCCGCTACGAATTTTTGCCAAACTTGCGAAAAACAAAAGATCGGCGCGTTGTTTTTTTTCGATGCCTTCTTGCTTGAGCACTTCTTCAAACAAGGGCATCGCCGCATCAAATTGTTCAAGGCGCGTCCAACAAATTGCTAACAGTCTCTTAACGCGGGCGACAGCTTCTGCGGTGCCTTCGATGCCTTGGTATTGCGTGATGAAGGTATTGAAGGCATCAGCTGCTAGATCCCATTGGCCAGCGTTGTAGGCTTTTTCACCGGCGCTTAACAATTCACTCGCCGTCTGCTCTGCAGCGGCTGGAGTGGCCGCCTGTGCTGGGGGTGATTGAGCTTGCGCATTGATGAAAGTCAACGCGCTGCAAATAACCAGCCATGTGATTCTAATTAACAATCCGCGTTTTTAATAACGAAGTCTGCCCTGCTGTGCAAGATTTGAATCCAATTGAATGCGCTTTGACAGCCAGCCCAGTTTGGAACAAGATCGCGCAGTGCGTGCGATGCAATTTGAAGAATGCGTGATGGAAATTTTGAAGCGGGATAAACGCTTTGATATGCAGGCGTATTTTTTCCTCAAAGATGCCTTGGATTTCACTCTCAAAAAAGTGGCTGATGGGAATCAAGGGAAAGTGCGCCATGTCAGTGGGCCGGAATTGTTAGCCGGATTTCGCGACCACGCACTGGAGCAATTTGGTCCGATGGCCTCCACGCTGATGGAGGAGTGGGGAATCAGCCAATGCCAAGATGTGGGCGATATGGTGTTCCATTTAATCGAACACCAAGTATTCGGAAAGCAAGAGTCCGATCACAAAAACGATTTTTCAGAAATTTTCAATTTCCGCCAATCCTTGGAGTCCCCGTTCCTCTCCTCAAAGCGATTAGAAGCCATGCGTTTGAGTGAACGGAAAACTCCGAAAATCACTCGCAAGCGTTCCTCCAATTAACATTTCATCGCCTGTTGCAGCGCGTGAAATGCATGGTCGATTTCTGCGCGAGAAATGCACAGCGGCGGCATGAAAACGATCGTGTCAAGAATTGGCCGAGTCAGCAATCCATGCGCCCGTGCCGCGTGGCAAATCTGCTCACCCATGCGTTCGCTAACAGGAAATTTTTCGCCGTCGGCTCGGCGTAATTCGATGCCGGCGATCATCCCGCACTGGCGCACCTCATGGACCTGCGGATGACTCGCCTTGAGAGCTGTTAGGCATTTTTGGATGTGGCAAATTTTCTCAGGCAGTGTTGATAGCGTCTGCTCGTCACGGAAGATCATGAGGTTCGCAAGTGCCGCGGCGCAGCCGAGTGGATTGGCCGTGTAACTATGCCCGTAGTAGAATGCTTTTTCGGCATCGCCTAAAAACGCATCATAAATTCTGCCGGTGGTTAGAGTGGCCGCGAGTGGCATCATGCCACCGGTCAAACCTTTTGCGAGGCATAGGAAATCCGGAGTCACATTTTCTTTTTGGCAGGCAAACATGCTCCCCGTGCGGCCAAATCCAGTCATCACCTCATCTGCGATCAAGTGCACAACATGGCGCTCACACCATGTTTTCAGATCTGTTAGAAAGCCAGTCGGCCAAAGGCGCATTTCATTCACTCCTTGGATGAGTGGCTCAATGATCACCGCGGCAATTTTCGTCGCGTCGAGGTGGGATAGTTCATCTAAATTTGAGACAAAAATGACGTTGTATCCGCAATTGGAAAATCGCTCAAAGAAACGAGCCACTCCGCCTAACGAAGCAGCGCCCAAGGTATCGCCATGGTAGCCATTGGCGAAGGCAACAAACTGCGAACGCTCGGGCTCACCTGTTTGCATGCGATATTGCACCGCCATTTTCAAAGCGCATTCAACCGCCGTCGAGCCATCATCTGAGAAAAAAACGCGCTCGAGGGCCGATGGAGCTAACAGAGCGCAAAGTGCTTCTGCTAGATCCGCCGCAAGTGGGTGGGTGAGCCCCAAAAATGAACTATGCCCGAGCACGGCGGCTTGCTTTTGCACAGCAGCGACCAATGCCGGATGCGAATGGCCGTGGATATTTGTCCATATCGACGAATTGCCATCGAGATACTTGCGGCCCTCGCTATCCCACAGCCAAACTCCATCGCCTTTCACCATCACCAACGGCTCTCTGCCGGGCGTACACCACTCGCGCTGACGTGTGAATGGATGCCATGCATGCGTTTGATCTGCTTGAATCCATCGGCGGGTATCGTCTCGCATCGCCAGACATTGGTCCCGATTGGGATCATCGGTCATGAAAAAAATTCGGATGATACCAAAAATTTTCTCAAAAAATGATCGCATGCATTCTGGACGCACTGGCGATGGCCGCCTATTTTCAAAACACATGACCGTTCGCACTCGCTTTGCCCCATCACCCACCGGCTACCTTCACATTGGCGGCGCACGCACCGCGCTTTTCAACTGGTTGTATGCCCGCAAGCACGGCGGAGTTTTTGTTTTACGCATTGAAGATACCGATGCCGCTCGGAATACGGAAGAGGCTCGCAAGGCGATTTTTGATGGCATGGAATGGCTCGGTTTGGATTGGGATGAAGGGCCCATGAAAGGTGGCGACTTTGGGCCTTATCAACAAAGTGAGCGCGGCCAAATTTATGATGCGTGGTTTGAGAAACTCGTTCAAACAGATCGAGTCTATCAGTTAGACGGCGCGTGGAGATTTCGCTTCGAGCGCAAGCCAATCACGATGATCGACGGCGTCTGCGGGGAAGTGACGATTGACTACCGCGATGAATCGAACACGCCGGACATGGTCATTAAACGATCGGACGGGAGCTATGTTTTTCACTTCGTGAATGTGGTGGATGATTTGGAAATGGAGATCACGCACGTGATTCGCGGGGAAGACCACTTGATGAATACGCCGAAGCATTTGCAGTTGATCGAAGCACTCGGCTGTGTTGCGCCACAATACTGCCACATACCGCTGATTTTGAATGGTGACGGATCAAAGATGTCCAAGCGGGATGAAGGCGCGGCGCTGGGCGACTATCCTCGCCATGGTTTCGTCGCTGCTGCGGTTGCCAACTTTATCGCTCTGTTAGGCTGGAATCCTAAAAACGAAAATGAAATTTTCACGCTCGATGAGCTGGCGGAAAACTTTTCTTTAGCAGGCATCAATCGCGCACCCGCTCGGTTCGATTATGATAAATGCAGGTGGTTTAATCAGCAGCACATGGCGAAGCTGAGCCTCGCCGATTTCCATCATGCGGCTCTGCCATTCATCGCAGCAGCGAGTTTGCCGACGGAAGAATTTAGTGAAGCAATGGCTTCTGCGGTGAAGGAAAAAGTTAGGCTGTTAGAGGAAGTGCCTCACGCGGTAGAATTTTTGTTAGATGATGGATTTAGCATCGATCATGAAGCGATGGAAAAACTTGCTGCCTCTGCGATTGCTCGCGATGGATTGATCGCAATTGCCGAGCGATTCGCGAGTGTCGATGAATGGACGTTGGATACCGCGAAGATTAGCATTTCAGATGCTGCGACCATGGTGGCCTGCAAACCTGGCCAGCTCATGTTTCCTCTCCGCGTCAGCTTGTCTGGGCGAAGCCACGGCCCAGATCTGAATGACTTGCTCATGCTGTTAGGGAAATCGCGTTGTGTGCAGCGAGTGCAAAGAATGATCGAAAATTTAGCATGAAAAGCGTCTATCAGATCGAGGATTTAGGTTCGCGCAGCGTGCTAGATGATGGCCATGAACTACCAGCCATTTTAGCAGTCATCGGCCAACCGATTGCGCATTCCGCATCACCCATCATGCATCAAGCCGCATTGGAAGCAGCTCAAATTCGCGGTCGATACATTCGGTTAGAAGTTGCTCCGGGACGCGTCGCTGACGCGGTGGCTCGCATGCGTGAGCTTGGCTTCCGAGGCTGTAATGTGACGGTGCCACATAAGTTAGAAGCCATGGAGTGTTGTGCTCCAGACATGCACGCGACGCAGCTTGGCGCAGTCAATACCTTGGTTTTCGATTCTGAGAAAACGATCGGATACAATACGGATGGCCCAGGTTTACAAGCGGCGCTGCGCCATGACTTTGGCGATAAATATACAAAAACGAACGTTCTTTTGTTAGGCGCAGCAGGCGGTGCAGGACGTGCGATTGCTTGCCAATTGGCGCTCGATGGCGTGCAACGCTTGGTGCTCGTCAATCGCAGCACGGAGAAGTTGCCTCCACTAATCGATCACCTAAAAAAGCTCAATTCATCGTTAGAAGTCCATGCCTTATGCCAAGAGGATGATTCGTTCCAAAGGCATTGCCATGCGAGTGATTTAATCATCAACGCCTCATCGGTTGGCTTGCGTGCTGGAGACTCAAGCATCTTACATGCTGCCGATTTGCGTGCTCATCAGTTAGTTTACGATATTATCTATCAGCCTTCACCAACGCCGCTGTTAGCCATGGCATGTTCAGTTGGATGCAAAACATCAAACGGCTTGTCGATGCTCATTGCTCAAGGTGCTCTCGCCTTTCAGCATTGGTTTGCTGGGACGGATCCTCTCGCAACCATGCAACAAGCAATGGCTCACTTTTCCGCTGCTGGATCTGTTGGTAGCTCGAAACCGAGGTGATCAATCGAATACCAATGGCAAGCGATGACCTTGGCCAATTTGAATGATTTCACGCCTGCTGCGTTTTCTCTCCGCTGTAATTTGACGCGCACACGAATCATCTCACTCGCTGGCATTTTTTCTAACTTCACACCGAAAATTATCGGCTGCTGCTTATTGCGAGCAAACGCTTCTGTTAGAATTTTTCCTTCTGCTGAAGAGCGCTGAATCACCAAATCTAACGGATCACCTGTCGTTTCATTGAGCGTGCTAGGTTTGGGCGTATAAAATTCAATATTTATCAAATCATTTTGAGTGTTTTCATCGGCTAAACGCTCACGTGCTAGCAAACGAAACTCGCCCTCGACCATTCCCTCTGCAAAGCGAAAAAAGTTCAAAGGGTAGTCACTGTATCGCACGTAATGATCCCAATCGAGCAACCAAGTATCGCCCTCTTTGACGAATGCAGCGTCAAAAACTTCCCCATTCTCTGGCTGCCAAAGCGAAACGATTCCACGGCTTTCTGGAAAATTTACGACACTGGATTCGAGGCGTTTGAGTTTAATCGCATCGATTTTAATCCTTGGATTATGGCTATAAAAACGCCCCATGCGTGCGGCTGTGACCACAGAATCTGCTGTGTATCCATTGCTCTGTTCTGGAGTCATCGAGCTGATGAAACGATTGAAACACTCATTGGTGCCTTGCACGTTGTATTGCAGGAATTGTTCTTCTTGCGCAGTCAATTCTAACGGATTCATAACCACAGCAATCGCATTTTTAGGTTCATCCGCTGGGCCTCTCCACATGTATTTGGCACCAAGAGTGATGGCAGCAATCACCAGCGTCCAACCCACGACAATTTTCGTGAGGAGGTAGCTTTTTTTACGTTTGCGTTTTTTTCTGCGTTCACCCCCATGAGATGAAGATTCTTTTTTTTCGGGAAGTGCTTCTTTGTAAGTCAGTTGAGGTGATACTTGATCCGATGAATCGATCGGGACTCCGCAAAAATTGCACAACGAGGCATCTGGGTTGCCAAATGGAGCCTGATAAAGTTCCCCACATTTCTCACAATAATACCATGCGTGAGACTGTTTCTGCCGATCTTCTAAATGCGTCATGGGTTTTTTAAATGCTGATATAAACGTCCGCCATCGATTACATGATGGCAAGTGAGATCAGGAAGAATGAATGGTATCCTTACGCTGCAAAGCCTCTTCCATCGCTTGATCGACTAAGCGGGCCGCCATGGCCTCCGTTGCTTGATCTAACACTTGCACCGCAGCTTTGAGCCGATTGGCCGAATTTGATGCAAGCTCAATGCGCACTTGGATGACGGCATCGGCAATCGGCGCGCGCTCGCACTCGAGTAGCAGACCTGATGCTTCGATCTGATCAATGGCGGCCAGCAGCTCCTCAGCCTTTAACTTCGCTTCGGTAAATACCCGCTCTGCCATGTCTGTAAATGCGTGCTCGACTGATTGACTCACCATGGCTTCCACCGCTTGGTCATCCACTTGCACGGCAGCACGATCGATCGTCACGCGAGTATCCACGCCACTCGCCACATCGCGGGCTAGCACTTCGAGAATGCCATTTGAATCAATCGAAAATTGCACACCTACGCGCGCTTGCCCTTTTGGACTTGGAGAAAATGCGATGGTAAATTCACCTAACTCCCAATTATCGCGGGCCATTTCCCGTTCACCTTGAAGCACCCGAAGCTTCATCGATGTTTGCCCGTCCACGGCGTTGGTAAACATTTCACCCGCCTTGCAAGGAATCGTGGTATTGCGCGCAATGATGACATTCATCAAGCCACCCAGCGTCTCGATTCCTAAACTCAACGGCGTAACATCTAACAAAACAACCTGGCGCAAGCTGCCACTCAAAACACCAGCCTGAATGCACGCCCCAAGTGCGATCGCTTCGTCTGGATGCTGAGACAAATCCGGTGCCCGACCAAAACATTGCTCCACTGCCGCACGCACCGCTGGGATGCGTGTGCTGCCACCGACTAAAACCACGGCGTTCAACTCACCCACAGACAAACCGGCATCCGCCATCGCTTGCCGAGAATGACGAATCGTGCGTGCAATCCATGGCGCAGCAAGTGATTCTAACATTTCGCGAGTTATCCTCATTTCACTGCTTTTTAAGCCTTCGATAAATGGTGCGGAAAAAACGACTTCATTCACCTCAGAGAGAGCTTGCTTGACTCTTTGAGATTCTGTTAGAAGAATGGATCGCTGGGTGTTAGAAATTTCATCCAAACCCACATGTTTGAGAAACACATCCAGCAATAACGCATCGAGATCATCTCCGCCGAGACGAGTATCACCATTCGTCGCAAGCACCTGAAAAACCCCATCATGCATTTCTAAAATACTCAGATCAAATGTGCCGCCTCCGAGATCGTAAACGGCGATCCGCGATTTTTCTGCTAGACGGTCCATGCCGTATGCCAAGGCAGCCGCGGTTGGTTCCGGTAAAATTCTCACCACTTCGAGGCCCGCAAGTTCTCCGGCACGGATCGTCGCCGCTCGCTGGCCATCGTTGAAATAGGCCGGCACGGTGATGATGGCTTTTTTGATCGAAGTTTCCATCCGCCATTCAGCAATCCGCTTAAGCTCTTTAAGAATTTCCGCACTGAGTCGTTCTGCGGAATAACCATGAAATTTGGGGAACCCATCGTTGCCTTGCTGTAAGCTGCCAGCGGTCTCCAAATCCAGCTCATGATAGCGGCGGCCAATCCATCTTTTCACACTCAATGCCACCCGCTCCGGGTCAACCATTCTGCGCCGCCATGCTTTTGCTCCGACCTCGAAGGTGCCGTCTGCGGCGCAATACACCGCACTTGGAATGATGCGTTTACCCTCCTCATTTGCCAATAAAATCGGGAATCCAGAATCAATGACTCCCACCGCTGAGTGAGTGGTCCCAAGGTCGATTCCCAAGATAATTTCTTGCATGGGGAAAGTCTGCGAAAAGAGTCCATCGTGGTCAATCATCTGAGGTTGCCAACTACCCTCTGCAACTTTATCCATTGTTCATGGTGCGTTATTTTCATTTAGCTTTGATCTTTTGGTCGCTCTCCCTGAGCCACCTTCCTGCGGCTTCTTGGGTGCAAAAAATTCTTCTGTGCCCACCTAACATCGCCAAAGCCATCCGCGATAATTTGGAACAACAAAAAATTTCCGCGGAACAATTCGAGCAAACTCTCAATCAACTTATCAGCTCCAACCAAGTAGTCGTCGTCGATGATTTGCAAAAAAATATTGAACCTGCAAATGCCGAATCCAGCGATTCCAAACCCTATTCTAACAAAAAAAATTATCCCGCTGCCAAGGCCGATTGGGACATCGAAGCTGATCTTGCTGCATCTCGCCACAGTGATCAACCTCTGGCGGTCTTAAATGAATCGACTTTTGTCTCGCTGATGTCAGCCGATGGTAAAACATCAATCTACGACTTCGCCATCACCAGTGAGAGTATCAACGGATTTGGGAAATGGGCGCTCGTGCATAGTGCGGCGATCTCGCTAGGAGAGATCATGGTCCTCAGACGTTGGGATGAAGATCCCACATCTAACAGCACTGGTCCTGGGCACTTGGGATTTATCATGGAGGGCTTTTTATTTGAAGCTGCATCAAAGCTCGGGCCTAACATCAAAGAGCTGCCCGACGAAAAAATCACTGCTGCATACGAAACTCGCAGCGATATTCTCAAATTCCGTGTCAGCACCACCGTGAATTCTCAGAACGTCACAACCATCTCTAGCGGAAATAGCAAAAGCCCGAGTTTTAAGATCGAACCATTTTCAAACAGCCTCACCTATCAGATAGATTTTAAAACCAATTTTTCCCTCGACCAAAAATTTGTCGATCTTGATTTAAGCATGAACATTTACGCCGCAGATGAAGCAGCGAACGTGCGTGCCTACACGATTGAGGGCGCCGTCTTCGGTGAAATTGGTTCATGGCTGAGCTTTCGGGCAACTTCTGGAGAACTGCTCTACTGCCGCCTGCGTCCAGATCCTCAGACGGCGGCTCCCCTCGAAAGAGCACCGACAGAGCTCCCAACCGAGCGTGATGCCGCGCTCGATTCCGAAGAGCGGTCACTGGTTGCTTACCGCGCTGTGTTAGGACTTGCGCGCATGCTTGAACCCAGCAAAACCATCGAAAATCAGCGCCCTTTGATGTCGATACTAAAGGATCGTGGCGTGACCATGAACTTCGGCATGCGAGTCACGCCGCATGGAGAATACCTCATCGTCACGGCAGATGCCGCCGGCCACACAACATTAAAAAATTTGTTAGAAAAAGAAAATCTGTTATGGAAAGAACCCGCACCATGAACTATCCACGTGGGTGAAATTTCTGATGCACAGACTTGAGATGATCTCGATCCACGTGGGTATAAATTTGCGTCGTGCTGATATCGGCATGACCTAACAACTCTTGAATGATTCGCAAATCAGCTCCGCCTTGTAAGAGATGCGTGGCAAACGAATGCCTCAATAAATGAGGATAAATCCGCTGCTGAAGGCCCGCTTGCTTTGCTCGTTCTTTGACAATTTGCCGCACGCGGTCCGGAGACAACGCCCCACCCCGCACGCTGATAAAAACATGCGAGGAGGTTTTTGAAGTGACCAACTTTTTCCGAGCATTTTGCAAGTATTGCTCCATTGCTGTGAGTGCCATTTGGCCAATCCGCACGATTCTTGTTTTCCCGCCTTTGCCTTTTAAACGCAAAAATCCCTCATCAAAATCAAGCATCTCTAACCGCAATTGGCAAAGCTCGCTTAGCCGCAAACCGCCCGCATAAAAAACCTCTAAAATCGCCCGATCGCGCAAGTTCAATTCCCCCACTGGCTCGATCGATTCTAACAATTGTTGAATCTGCTCCACGCGAAATGTTTCCGGCAGGCTCACCCCCATTTTAGGCGCGAGCAAAGGCTCGGCTGGATCCATCATCAATTGTTCACGTCCCACCGCCCATCGGAAGAAAATTTTCAGATGAACGACCAAGATCCTCAACGACGCCGCATTCAAGCCACTCGCTTTTCTATCCGTTAGAAAATTGGCCAACTCATCGGTGCCAAGGTCCTGCCATGCCAACGTTTTTTGCTGAGTCCACTTCGTCAATGCATCCAGCGATTGCCGCACCGATTGCTGATACGCAGTGGAAAGACCGCGCTCGGTGGCTAAAAATCGGATAAATTGCTCAATCACTTTTTCCATCGAATTATCCTGTGATGCATGAAACGCTGGATTGGATGATCGGCCCAAGCTCGGCACGCAGTTGCTCCGGCCGCTTGCCCTCATTCCGCAACGTCGCAAGAGACATCGCATCATGGCGCTTGGCCAGCCGCTTGCCTGCGGAATCCGTGCATAATGGATGGTGAAGATACGTTGGCGTTGAAAAACCTAACAATTTTTGCAACATGCAATGCACATGAGTCGATTCGAGTAAATCATCTCCTCGCGTCACATGGGAAATTTTCTGATAAGCATCATCCACCACCACTGCGAGATGGTAAGCAATGCCGCCTTCCTTGCGAGCCAGAACCACATCCCCTAACAAATCAGGGCGAACTCGAATCCGCCCGTGCACCAGATCATCAAACCAAAGTGGACCACATCGCTTCGCTGCCGCCGCTGAATTAAGCCGCCATACATGACTCCCACCTCGCTCGGCAAATCGCATTTCCCGCTGCTCATCTGTTAGATTTCGACAAGTGCCCGGATAAATCGGCCCCGATCCCCCATGCGGCGCAGCACCCATCTTTGCAAATTCCTCCAAAATTTCACGTCTCGTGCAAAAACATGGATAAATCACATCGAGCTTCTTTAGCGCATCCAACGCCTGGCGATAATCGATCAAGCGCTCACTTTGCACCATCGGCTTCTCGCACCAATGGATCCCTAACCATTTCAAATCCTCTTCAATCTTCGTATAAAATTCTGGCCGCACACGTCACTCATCCAGATCCTCAAAACGCAGCAGCATCTCCCCGCCAGCCGCTGCCGCCACATCGTGCGCAACCCACGCGGCCAACGCATGTCCCAGATGCAATCTCCCTGTCGGACTCGGAGCAAACCGTGTGCGGCATACCATGATGAAACTTTACTCGATGCTCAATCCACCCCGCAAGCCATCTTCTCCCCACCCATTTTCACGATTTCACAAACCCACGCAAATAACCTTGCCAGCTCAATCCCCTCACCCATAGATACTGCCGCCAGCGCAAGATATTGGTTTTTTCAAAATCTCGATGTCTTTCATGACAAGGGCCTGTAGCTCAGCGGTTAGAGCAGGGGACTCATAATCCCTTGGTCCAGGGTTCAAATCCCTGCGGGCCCACCATGTCAGTGCTTTCCTCTGAGAAAATTGTCTATCCAGTCCTGCCCATGGGCATCCTTGGCATCTACCTAGTTCTGCCAGCATGAACCCACTCCAACCTGCAAAGCCCATACCGCGCCATGCGGCCGAGGCGGCGTTTAGCTGGATTCCCGATTCTCAGCATGACCAATGAGGAAAACGAGCTTCTTCCAGTGATCCATCTCTCACCACGACAATACCCACAATGGTCCCCCCATCCACATCAGCAGCCTCTTCCTCGCCGAAGCCGACACCACGCGGGCTTTTCATGTTTACCAACGCGCCGCCGCGCTGCAGCGGTTCTCGGTGCCCGTTTTGCACAAAATATTTTCCACATGCTTCTCCACCGTGCGCACTGCGATGCCGAGAATGATCGCAATTTCAGAATTGCGTTTGCCTCCGCTCAGCCAATGGAAAACCTCTTGCTCGCGAGGCGTGAGACTTGCTATGACCGGCTCCGGCGCGCGCGCAAGTTGACTCTTCTGGTAGGCGATCTGGTGCGCAATCTGTATATGACGCGAGCTTAAAGCAAGCATCGCCTTGGTTTTTCCAGAAATCGGCCGAGCATGGTTCAAGGTAAGCGTATTGATCCAGCCCTCACGGCAAAGCAGCACACTTACTTGGTGATTTATGCCATACGGACGGAAAATATCTTGGTAAAAATCCGTCCGCCGGAAATCCCGTTTGGCCATCAGCTCGTCCAGATCCACAATCTGCCGATTAGCCCCTGATTGAATAAATTCATAAATTGGATTTTGTTGATAAACTTCCTGTAACCGTAATTGCATCTTCGCTTGTTCCGCGGCATCCAACTCCACGTTATGGTCAAAACCGCTGTATTCACCACTTCGTTGGTTGATCTGATCAAAAGCAATGGTCGCGCCAGGAAAAAGACTGCTAACCTGACGCACGATCATCGTTCCGAAATCTTTGATCGCGATGGGTTCTTGCAACTCCGCAATAAAATCTAACAACCTTGAATAATCCGAATGACTTAACTTGCTCACGAATTCTAAGAATCTCGTTATTCAAAAAATCTGGCTGTTGTCAATGATGATCGCCAGATGAAGTGACGTTTCTTAGGCGAATCCATACAACCCACCTCACTACGTAGTTCTACGTATAGACAGATCATAAATTTTTGCTAAATCTTAGGAGTAAGCATCCAATCCATGAAATTAAAATATTCGCTCCTATTTTTAGCCGGATGCTGCACAGCAATCGCCGCACCGCCCGCAAATGACGCATTTATCAGCGCCATCGAGCTGGTTGGCTCCTCCCCCGCGGCGGTGGCCGGCACCACCGTCGCGGCGACGGCCGGGCCGTTCGATAGTGACAACGACTACTTCGGAAATCCTGGATCGGCCGGAACCGTCTGGTATAAATGGACGGCTCCCGCTGGCATCACTACCGCGCGAATCACCGTGACTTTCAATGGTGAGCCAGGCGAATGCATGGTCCGTAACGGAAGCTTCGCAGAACAAATCGTAGGCGGCATGGCACAATATCTCAGTGCCGTCAAAGAAGCAGGACATCGCAGCTTCGTCATCCGCACCACTCCCGGGGAAATCTACCGCATCAAAATAGCCGATCGAAATGGCAGCAGCAGCGGTGGAACCTTCAGCCTAAATCTCGTGGGAAGCAACAGTCTGAGCACCCCCGTGAACGATACAAAATCGACAGCCACGGTCCTCCCTTCTCAACAAAACGTCGTCGTCACCGGTAGTTTTCAAAATGCCACCAGTGACGAAGGAGAAATGTATTACACCGATAACACTTTCATCAAGTCTGCCAATACGCCCGCTGCCGTGTGGTATCGCTGGCAAGCCCCGGCAACGGGCAAATACGGAATCAACGTGATCGGCCAGAAATACTTGAAAGCACAGATTGTTTCATCCGCCGATTCACGCTTTTTGCTCTACGATGATCTTCGCAAACCAAACGGCTTCGATGCTGTGGCCGGTCAGCAATATCACTTCAAAGTCATCAGCGACGTTGGCGGAAATTTTTTCTCCGGTTCTTTTCAACTGATTCTCGCGCCGACTCCTTCGCGAGATCAGGGAGTCACCTACTCACCACCGGATCTCGCACAATCTCTCACCTACCAACTCGCTGGCTCCACTCCATCAAGTGACATTCTTTCCAGCGCGCCGGCCTACGCGCCAAATGTTCCAAATGTATATAGCTTCCTCACCACGTTTCCGCCAAACCCTTTTCTCGCTCCCGGCATTTGGGAAATCGCTGGCTACGACCCTAAAGTGATTCGCGTTACCGTTTTTCGTGAGATCGGCAATGACTATGCTCCCGTCGCGACCAATGACTTTTCATCAGTCACCCGCTTCGTCGTGCCTGCACCGAATGTGGGCTACCATGCCGAGCTTGCTCTCGCTTACCCGGAAAATGCACTCACCACTGCCGCACTCGCTGGCACCTTGACTTTGAGGCAGGTCTCAGCCAGCACAGCGCCTGCAAATGATGCGTTTGCAAATGCCACCGTCCTGAGTTCCCAGCCCCTCACCACCATCCAAGGCACCACCATCGGAGCCAGTGGAGAAGTTCTCGAAGACTACTCAGAAAGCGGCGAAAGCGTGACTCGCGACATCGCCAGCCGCAGCGTCTGGTATCGTTGGACTCCCCTTGCAAATGCCACCCACTACATCATCGCCTTGGATGAAGAGAATCGTCCCTTGCACGTCCGCATCACCTCCGGAACAACGCTCGGAGCTTTGACGAACCTTGGCGCAGACGAAGAGCTCCGCAACACCGGAGTCCTCGTAAGCGCTTCAGAAACCTACAACATTTGTGTCGATGACGAAAATGCCTCCAGAACGGGAAATTTCCGGCTATTCATTGGCAGACCCCTCAGCTTCGATAACTTTGCCAATCGCCAATTCATTTCCAACACTCGTGATATTGCAAGATGGCGCTATGGCAGCTCTCTGGGAATGACCCGAGAACTCGAACCCAACGTTTCGGGCATCGCACATACCGCATGGTTTGAATACACCGCGAATTCCACCACACCGCTCTACATCAATACCTTTGGCTCTTCCTACGATACCGTTCTTCACGTCTTCACCGGCACCGCGCTCAACAATCTCGTTGGAGTCGCCTCCAACGACGATTTCTCTAACAATAACCGATCCAGCTCCCTCACTTTCACGCCCGTTTCGGGAACGAGCTATAAAATCCGAGTGGCTGGATATTCGACTGCGAGTGGAATCTTCGCCTTACAAATTGGTCGCCAACCGACATCGTGGAATCCTTACGAAATCTGGGCCCTCAACTACGACTGGATGGCCCCAGAGCGAAATGAAATGGCGGATCCCGACAACGACGGCCTCAACAATCTCCAAGAATGCGCCTTTGGCGGACACCCCTTAGTTCGCGAAGATCGTCGCAGCCCACCGCCCATTTTCAGCCCTAACCCGCTCCCACCAAAGCTCCTCAACCCGCCCAATTTCGGAATTCAATACCGTGTATTTTCTGAAAACCTCACAGGTGTCGGTATTGGCACCCCCATCACCGTCATCCCGCAGCTAAGCAGCGATTTAATACGCTGGCTACCGCTCACGCCGACTCTCGACTCAGGCATCAGCACCGCCACCGCCACAACACCGTCACTGACCAACAGCAAGATCTTCCTGCGGACCCGTGTGAACAGCACTCCTTAACCTACAGCCAAGGACGCGCTAGAAAAAGCACCCGACTTCCCCAGCACCCCAGATTATACTATAAATTTAGTAATTTACTAAAATCAGGCGATCGCGACTTTTTTGCTCAATCACCGCACGACCTAT
>RDZR01000012.1 GCA_004294095.1 Verrucomicrobiota bacterium | reverse complement strand
TGATACGCGCGCTCAAAGTCGGGCAATGGATTTCCGTTCGCATCCATCGCGGCGGGCCATGGATATTGCTGTGTGACGCTGACCCAAAGATTTCCATCCACATCAAACGCAATGTTCAGCGGCTTCTGGATCTCAGGCTCCGCCGCTACCAACTGCACCTCGAATCCGGGCGGCACATGAAATTGCTTAAGCTGCTCTTCCGGCGTGTTCGGAAGCGCGACCGGATGATCGTCACGGGCCTCATCTGCTCCTGCGATTGCAGGTGCGAGGAGCATCGCGAAAAAGTGATATAAGAATCGCATCATACGGCCTGCTCTATGACGTAGCTGAGTGAAAAAATCCCACAAGCGTAAAGCACGATGATGGATGGGCGCCATAAAAAAGCCGCCGACCCAAACGAGCCGGCGGCTAATAATTTTTATCGGATGCTTAACTTAGAAAGCATATTTGAAACCAACGCTGCCGCCATGGCTATCGACTCCATCGCCGGTGGAGATTTCACCACGATAGCCAACGTTCATTTGAAGATTGTCCATCAAACGAATGCCTGTGCCGACAGAGATGAGGAAAGCAGAGTCCAGATTTCCACCGTTGAAATCAAAGCCTGCTCCACTTGGGAGGCTGGCACTTCCGCTGAATGATCCGTCTTCAAACTCATGGGCGTAAGCCACCGATGCGTAGGGAGAAAATGTGCCGTAACTGCCATCGACGCGGTAGCCGATGAGCCCACGCAATGAATCAATATCTGTTCCATCCACATCGATTGGGATCAGACCCTCTTGAGTGTATCCATCGATATCAATGTTTTGATACTCAAGGCCTGCAAAGGGTCCATGTCTCAAGGAATCTGCCTGCATCGTGTAACCTACGGTAAGCATCGCTTGCAAGCTATCTGCCTCGAAATCGCTGCTCGGCAAACTAAAGTCATGCGAGCCATATCCGATCAGAGCATCTGCGTAGAAACCGGTCGCTTCCCCATATGTTGCGTAAGCTGCGAAGCGGAGGCTATCGACATCGGTGCCGCCACCTTCATAGTCATAATCACCACGAGATCCATCGGCGAGCAAGCCCACTAAGAATCCTGGAGCCACACAATAGTCAATGCCAGCCGTGAATGAAGCATCCTCACCATCCAAGTCAGATGATACGGAGCTTGAAAAATCCTTCCAATCGTAGGAAACGGCACCCCAGACGCTACCAACGCTTGAGCTGCTCGATGTCACTGACGGAGCAGAAACAATCGCGCCCTTCGCGTCCGTCATCACCGGCGCAGAAGATTCTGTGATCACAGCTCCTTCACGGCTGCCGGCCAGATGATCTTGCACCATGCGATGCAAGCGGTAGTTGCTGCTCACTGCGGTAGCGGCCAAATCCAAAGAAGACCCTGGATCAAGGGATTCTAGTGTGCTCTGCACCGTGGCGAGATTGGAATAAGCCTGCGAAGCGATGAAATCTTGCATCTCAGGGCTTGTTACCGAGTCATCCAATGCCTGACCTAAGCTAGACTCATTCGAATCCAAGCCTGGTAAATCGGAAAAATTATACTCAACTTTTACCTTGATGTTCGTGCCGCCATCCGCTAGGCCGGCCTTGGCGAAAAAGTTTCCAAACACCGTGTTATTGTTAGATCCTCCTACATTGTTGAAAATTTCAGATCCCTGAAATCCGGTGTCGAGCGCATTCACATTTTGGTTGAACTGAACAACAACCCCCGCTGATGGATCGAAACCCGTGATTACCTGATCGCTATCAACTACCGTGTAGGTGCCATTGCGAATCAAGGAGTCTTGGGACGTGGCAGAAATTCGCAACGAGGCACCTGCCACGTCGAAGGTATTTCCGGCTCCATTTTGCTCGATCAGATCGCTATTAACGCCGTCGGAGATCGGTGCATTCGGATTGACATCAAAACGAATAAAACTTCCCGGAGCGTGATCCACATCGCCATTGATCACGACCTTGCCAATGGCCTCGCTTGCGGAATTGGTCAGATTGATCGGCGCACTACCAGCGCTCAAGCCACCTGTATTGACGTTGACGTTGGCAGCCCAAACGCCAGTTCCACCGATGGCAGAGCCACCGGCATTGACCGTAGTCTTGGCGATGGTGTTGCCTTTTAAGCTTCCGTTGATGTAGAGGCCCCCGCTGGAGATCGTAATGCTATCGACATCGGTATCCTTCATTGCAGCGCCGGGCTGATTGATGAACGCCACGCCGCTGCCAGCTTTGTTGATTTCCGTCAAATTGACCACATTACCATTAATGAAGTTTGAAGATCCGTTGATGGATGTCAGGCCACCTGTGAAGTTAATAATGTCGGTGCCGCCGCCTCCAAGAACGTCGCCCACAACTTGTGAATTTTGATTCAGGAAAAGTGTGTCGTCGGATGCGGCACCTTTAAAGGCATTCACAGTGGAAGAAATTTGGTTGCTGTTATTGACGATGGAAGTCTCGCCAGCTGCGGCATTTACAACGATGGCATCCTTTGCGAGCGAACGAATGATACCTGGGCCAGTGTTCGAGAGGATGCTGTCACTACCCATTTGCACCGCATTTCCTGAAGGGCCCGTTGCTCTGATGGTTCCGGTATTACTGATTTCTGCGTTTTTTCCGGCAAAGATGGCATCTCCACCAGACGCTTGAACGATGCCATGGTTGGTGACCGTTGCATCATCATCAACGTCAATGCCGAAGGTCGTGCCCTCGATCGTGGCGCCCTTGATGTTGAGGATTGTTGCATCATCATTAGCATCAATACCTTTACCTGAGAGCCCTCTGACGATTCCCAAGTTTTCATTCGTAAAGTCCAAGCCGTCATCCGCGTCAATTCCGGTTGCGCCCTCGATCAGCCCACCCGCAATTGGACCAAACGGAGAAACCAGACTGAAAGATGTGCGATTGACGATCGTCGCGTCATCCTCCACGTCAACTCCATGAGCTTTTCCACGGACGGTTCCAAAGTTGGTGATAGAAGCGGCATCTTCGGCACGAATTCCATCGCCACTTTTTCCTAGAACCAATGCGTTCAAAGCGTTTGTGACACGAAGATTGTCGTTAGCATCAAGTCCATTGTCCACCCCTTGAATGACGCCAGAACCAAGATTATCGGCGATGAAATTATCCCTAGCGACAATCCCATCCGAGGAAGCACCAGTGATCCCATCGATCGTTCCAGAATTATTAACTCTCCCACCATCGCTATTAAAATAAACCCCGTCATCAGTGCCGATGATGCTCGCACCTGCGAAATTGTTGATGATAGTATTTCCCCCAGTGCTACGACTACCCTCAGTGGAACCGTTGCCACGAATGGTGCCATTGTTGTTGAGAGTGAAAGCAAATGCAGAACCAATGCCACGGTGATTGGTGCCGTTGAGAACCCCATCGTTGTTCACCGTGTAATTTGCACTTGAAATCTCAAGCACTGCGGAATTACCCGCATTACCTGTAAAGTTAACGGTCGGTGCTATCGTCACGATGGGAGCCAAAGACGTGCCGCCATTCGCGATGATCGTATTGGCGCCATTGTCGGCAGCGGTGGGTTGAGCATTGCCTGCGGTGTCATCAACGAAAAGCCCGGCATGAGCGACGGATGAGCAAGCGAAGGCCATGCAAATGACCCATGGGAGTGATTTTGATTTAGCGCGGATATGTTTAGGTTTCATGGATTTGTTTATTTTTTATGAATAAAACGAAGACCAATTTGCGCCATTTGTGAATGTTGACAAGAATTTTTTACCTTTTTTTCTGTGTCTGGCTGATTAATTCGCTTACAAGCACTTACAGAAATGAATTTTCGCGCTTATCCACGTCTAGCAGCGCATTGGCAAATTTTGCTGGCGTTGATTCTCGCAACGATCGTCGGACTTAGCCTGAAATTGGTAGGTGACTCCGCTGCTCTAGGACCGCTGCGAGATGGTTTTTTAGCGGTGAGTGGATTTGTTGGGGATTTATTCATGCGTGCGCTCAAGATGCTGATCGTGCCGCTGATTGTGGCATCGGTCATTTCCGGCATCACGGGGCTGCAAGGCGTGACCGGCTTGGGTAGGCTGGGAGCAAAAACGATCGCGCTTTTCCTAACAACCACGGCATTGGCGACGGTGCTCGGGCTGACCTTAGTCAACTTGCTCAAGCCTGGACTCGAAAATGGCCAGCCAAATAGGGTGATCCGCGAGGCGTTTATGGCACAGGCCGAGACCGCAGGCGAAGGGGATCTTGCAAAGGTGAGCACGGCTGCCGGACGCGAGGCAACTGACTTCCTGGATATTTTCCGCAAGATGATTCCGGAAAATGTGGTGCAAGCGGCGAGTGATAATGGACAGATGTTAGGCGTGATTCTTTTCAGCCTGCTGCTGGCCATCGCGGTGACGCAATTGCCCGGGGAAAAAACGCGCGGATTTAGAGAATTTGTGGAAACCGCTCATGAGGCGATGATGGTGCTCACCAAATGGGTGATGGCCTTGGCGCCGCTGGGAATCTTCGGCCTGATGGTGCCGATAATTTTTAAGACCGGGCCCGAGTTATTTGTGCAAATGGGCACGTATTTTGTGACGGTGCTGTCTGGTCTGATGATCCATCTTTTTTTGGTATTGCCGCTGGTGGTGAGAGTGTTCACCGGGCGCAATCCACTGCCATTATTTCGCGAAATGAGGCCCGCGTTGATGCTCGCATTTTCCACCGCCTCGTCATCCGGAACGCTGCCGGTGACGATGCGCTGCATGCAGGAAGGTGCCGGTGTCTCTAAGCGGATTACCAGCTTCACTCTGCCGCTGGGTGCCACGATCAATATGGATGGCACCGCACTTTATGAATGCGTGGCCGTGCTATTCGTCGCCCAAGTGATGGGGGTGGAAATGGGCCTCGCCGCGCAGGCATTTGTGGTGGTCGCATCCTTGCTCACCAGCATCGGCGTGGCGGGCATTCCATCGGCCAGTTTGGTGGCGATTTTGCTGATATTAAAAAACAGCGGCATCCCAGAAGCGGAGTCGGCGGTGATTGCTCTATTGGCGGTCGATCGGCTGTTAGATATGTCGCGCACCGCAGTGAATGTCTTTAGCGATAGCTGCACGGCACTGATCATGGCGCACATGGAAGGCGAAAAGATTTTTCCGAAAAGTGGACCACGAGCTTGATTTCACAGCCGATTGCCGCAGTGTGCGCGCCGATGAGTGTGGATGAGTTAAAATTCTTGGAGCAGCAGCCTGCCATTTCACAGAAGAGACTGGCACTGGCGAGGTGGTTAGAATCTCCGCGGGTGCAGTCGGTCGTCGTGGCGGTGATTTTGCTCAATGCGGTGATCCTCGGCATGGAAACGAGCGCGGCATTGATGGCGCAGCATGGAAAATTGCTGGTGATGATCGATCGCGCCTGTCTCGTGTTTTTCATCATCGAGCTTAGCTTGCGATTCACAGCCTACCGCGGGATGTTTTGGAAAAGCGGGTGGAATTGGTTCGATGTTTTGGTGGTGGCCATCGCGCTGATTCCGAATGCCGGGCCGTGGGCTGTTTTGCGATCGCTGCGAGTGCTCCGGGTGCTGCGACTGCTCACGGTGGTGCCTTCACTGCGCAAAGTGGTGGCGGCTTTTGTGCATGCGATTCCGGGATTAGGCGGCGTGGTTTTGCTGATGGCGGTTTTTTTCTACACAGCGGGGGTTTTAGCGACGAAATTGTTTGGAGTCACACATCCCGATTGGTTCGGATCGTTGGGCCGCTCGCTTTACACGTTGTTTCAAGTGATGACGTTGGAGAGTTGGTCGATGGGCATCGTCCGGCCGGTGATGGAGGCGCACCCGCTGGCTTGGTGTTTTTTCATTCCGTTCATCATGGTGGCCACCTTCACGATTCTGAATTTATTCATCGGCATCATCGTTTCGACCATGCAAGAACTCTCGGCCAAAGCGGAGCCGCTCACGCTCCTTGATCCGGCGGGCACCGAGCAATTCATCCAGCGCTTGGAGCATGATCTCGCGGAACTCAAACGCCACATCCAAAACCAACCGCCAGCGCCCTAACCATCCCATTTCACCGTGCCCGAAAAAAACATCGTCTATTTCGATCTGGAAACCCAGCGCAGCTTCGCAGACGTCGGCGGGCCCGCCAATCGCTCGAAAATGGGAGTCTCCGTGGCCGTCACTTACAGCACACGCCGCGGGACTTATGAAATTTACGGCGAAAACCAGCTCGAAGCGCTCGGCGAGGAACTTTGCCGCGCAGATTTGGTCGTCGGCTGGAATCACCTCCACTTCGACTATCCAGTTTTACAAAATTACGTCTTAAAAACCCTCGCGGAGATGACTCTTAATTTAGACATGATGGTCAATCTCGAGCAAATACTTGGCTTCCGTCTCAAACTCGACTCCGCCGCCACCGCCACTCTCGGCGTGGGAAAAACCGCCGGTGGCCTCGATGCCTTGCGCTGGTGGCAAGACTACCAAAAATCCAAAAATCAGGAATTCATGCTGAAGATCGCGCGCTACTGCGCCTACGATGTCAAATGCACCCGATTCGTGCACGAATTTGGCATGGCCCATGGCCACCTAAAATACCACGATCGAAATGGCCAGCTTTGCGAAGTGCCAGTTTCGTGGAGTTGATCGTTCGCACGTTTTTTTAAATCAAACCGATCTGCACCAGCACTCGATAGACTGACCAGATAAAAGTCAGCACCAAGGCTACGAGGAAAATTTTGGTGGTAAGTTCGATCGAAAAACGCGTCATGACGCAGTTTTTCTAATCTCCCGCAGCGCATGCGTCGAGAGTAAAAAAATAATCAAAAGCCAAAAAACCACGCGAACCAGATGGCAAGCACCGCCACGCATGCCAAATTGAGAATCACGCCAACCCGCAGCATCGTCGATTGCGCCACCAATCCACTTGCATAGACCAGCGCGTTCGGCGGCGTCGCCACCGGCAAAGCAAAAGCGCACGATGCCGCGATCGCCACCGCAATGACCATCGGTGCTTGGGCCACGCCGAGCTCCGCTGCAATCGATGCGATGATCGGCACAAATAAAGCCGTGAGAGCGGTATTACTCACCAGCTCAGTCATGAAAATAACGCCTGTTAGAGTCACCGCCAGCCATGCCAGCGGCGACCAATGTGCCGCAAAATCTGCCATGCTGCGGGCCAGAAAAACACTCGCGCCTGAGTCTTTCAAAACTCCGCCCAACGCAATGCCACCGCCGAATAACAGCAACACACCCCATTCAGTTTGCCGCTCAAAATCCTGCCATGTGAGCACGCGGCTGGCAAATAGCAGTGCCGTAGAAAACAAGGCGACCCATGTTTCAAATGACGCGCTAATTCCTAACCAATCTTGCAAAGTGCCACCCAGAGCCCATGAGCTAACAGTTAGAAAAAAAATCCCTAGCGTTGCCATTTTTTTCAATGACCACTCGAATTTTTCCTCGGGTGCCGTGATCTTAAAACCGCGCTGCGGACGCAAGACGAAGAACATGACTCCAATCATGAGTGGCAATAAAATCGCCACCAAGGGCAGCCCGATTTTTGCCCACTCTTGGAAGCCAATCCCTAACTGTTTTGCCGCGATGCCATTCGGCGCACTCCCCATCAGCAGCCCCATGCCGCCGATGCTTGCTGAATACGCCAAGCCTAACAGAATAAATTGCCGCTCACGATCGGTTGGCAATTGCCAGACGATGCTCATCGCCAATGGCAGCAGCATCGCACATGTCGCCGTATTGCTAATCCACATGGAAATCACCGCAGCCGAAATAAACAGGGCGATGCTGCATGGTAAAAAATGCCCCCTTCCCAAGCGAATCAAGCCTTGGACCAACCAACGATCGATGCCATGCGCCGCGAGAGCCGCCGCAAGCGCAAATCCGCCAAGAAACAAAAAAATCAATGGATCCGCAAAACCTGCTAACGAATCTTTCATCGCTGAAACACCCAACCCAGTCGCCAGCACCGGCACCAATAACGCCGTCACCGCCAAAGGCAATAGCTCGGTGAGCCACAGCACGGCAATCACGGCAAAAATCAACAAGCCAATGCGCACCTGCTCCACATCTAGCCCCGCCATCGCACGGCTACTGGCGGAATACGATTGCCC
The DNA here is from genome assembly GCA_004294095.1 of Verrucomicrobiota bacterium. Taxonomy (GTDB): domain Bacteria; phylum Verrucomicrobiota; class Verrucomicrobiia; order Verrucomicrobiales; family Akkermansiaceae; genus Luteolibacter. The sequence continues at coordinate 1,203 of RDZR01000012.1, read as the reverse complement.
CCAAAACATCCAAGAAAAAACAATAGCGACCAAGCACCACGATAAAAATTCACGGCTCAGAACAAACAATTTCAACGGCCGATTCATCTCAAGACTCCAACAAATCCATCGTCATACGTCACTTAAAATTCTGCCAAAGCCCACGATTGCAGACTTGGCTGAGGCGATTCATTCAGGATAATGTTGCTCATGGCAAAATACTCTCCATGGCTTTTGCTAGTCGGCCTAACAGCCATCGCTGGCACCGGAGGCTGGCTCATCCATCGCCAACATCAAAAGCCCGCCGCAAAAAAAATCTATCAGTTAGATTTATCCCATCTCTCGATGCCGCTTGATGGCAAGGTCGATTTCCGTTTTCATACACTCTCGGCATGGGCTGCGGTTCAGGTGCCGATCGCGTATCGCTTCGATCCACCGATGGGCACGGAAAATGGCGGCTTGGTTTACAACGCACAGCCATTTTGGGAAATGAACACACGCCGCGGCGGCCACCATACCGGAGACGATCTCAACGGCATCGGCGGCATGAATTCAGACTTGGGAGATCCGGTTTTCTCAGCGGCAGATGGCATCGTGATCTACGCCGGCGAGCCGTCCGCAGGCTGGGGGAAAATTCTCATCGTCGCCCACCGCCTCACCGACGGCAGCTTGCTACAATCGATGTATGCACATCTCGATGCGATGAAAGTCGATCCCGGAGCCATCGTCACCCGCGGGCAAATGATCGCCACCGTCGGCACCGCCAATGGCATGTATCCGGCACACTTGCACTTCGAGATCCGCGCCAGCGATGGTGCGGACATCGGTGCAGGATACGGATTTTTTGTGTTCAATCGGCTCAATCCCGCTGCCGTGGTCAAGGACAAGCGGCATTCTTCTGCCGAGCAAATTTCACCAGCAGTCCTTCATCTTAAAAATCAATAGGCCTTGATTGCCGATTGAATGAAATAGCAACAACGCCCCGCGCAGCTCAAAAATGATCCCACCTCAGGATTGGGATCAAAATCTAACATAGAGTAATTTCCGCTAGCTTCATTGAGCGGAATCAAGAAGCTCGCGCAATGCATCATGAGCATGAGGTTCGTTCATCTCGGCTGGCAATTTTCCCACTAGCTCGGCCACCCACTTGCCGCCTTGGCCATCATAGTTCTTTAAGAAATTTGCGAAATCCTCAGAGGCATTTTCATCAGCCAGATCGCTCAC
>RDZR01000011.1 GCA_004294095.1 Verrucomicrobiota bacterium | reverse complement strand
CCTCCAAAATGATTCTGTTGCGCACTTATTTGTCATCGTGTGCGGTTGCCAATTTGTGAGTGTGTCATTTTGATTCAGAAATGAAATATTTCATTTCTTGACCCTGCGGGTTTCGTCTAAAATGCTGGCGCATTGTTCTATCAGATTGCCGCAATCTGATCGTTTTTTATTTCCATTGGGATCGTAGGATTTGGGCGTGAGTATGATGTGAAGTGGAATGCGGGGTTTGCATGAATTAAGACGTTTAAGAGTAGGTTTTTTAAGGCATCCTCCTTCGCTAAGCTACGGCGGACAAGTTGGCGGTGGCTCTCGATGGACGGAGTCTATACGCGGTTCGAGCGTGGCAGAGTGCGTCGTGGTCTATGATTAGTGCATTCCTTTGGTAGGTAAATTCGCATGTTGTAATCGGTCGATTTTCCCGATCACAATTTGGTGAAATAATGGCCTAAAATACGACCAATGAGTGGGAATTCACACTTTTTGTGAAAAACCTCTTTTGCCATCGCTCTACTGAAAATCGTTTAGTAAAAATCACTTATGCCGATAGGCGCAGCACTGAGTCTATGATCTGGGAGGCAGGTTGTCGGAACGGGATGAGGACGAGTTCGTGGGTTCTGCGGTTTGGTTGTGGCGCCAGTGGGGCTGGAGGAGGACGGCGCTGACTTGCCCCTAGGATCAATCATCCATCCAGCGGCCTAGTGCTATTGCTAAATCTTCGCTGCGCTTGACGGAGAGCGAGGCATCGGCAGCAACGGTGGCACGCTGTCCCGAGCCGTTTTGAAAGTGGAGGCGGACGGGAGTTTTTCCCGGATGGGCGCAGAGGATTTGGTGAATTTCTTCCAGATCTCGGAGGGCGTGACGATGCGTCCACAGCATGAGTTCGATGGCGCCATTGCCATTCGCGGTGGTTTTGGTTTTGACTTCGGAGAGTTCATGGCCGGTGAGCTTGAAGCCGCCGGTGCGATCGTCTTTTTGCGCTGAGCATTTCATTTTGATGACCCGTCCCGCTTCTAACAGGCCGCTATCGCGAGCGGGAACGAAGGTCTCGCCCCAGACTAACACTTCTGCTGAGCCGGTAAAATCTTCCACCACCATCACGCCAAATGGTTTGCCCGTTTTGGTCACTTTGGCATCGATGCTGCGAATCATTCCTGCAAAGGCAAAGCGCGCGCTTGGTTTTGAAAGATCCAATTCATCAATCATGCCGAGTCTTTGAAAACGGTCTGAATTGATGATTGATCGATATTTATCTAACGGATGGCCTGTGACATAAAATCCTAACAATTCTTTCTCATGGGCGAGGCGTTCATCTTTCGACCATTCTGCGATTGAGGATTTTTCACGACTGCTCGCCTCATTGCGTGAGGGAGGAGAAAATTCCATCACATCAAAAAGCGAAACTTGCCCTGCGGCACGATCTCGCTGGGTGGTGGAGGCGGAGGCGATGACTTGCTCTAACCGATCAAACATGCTGGCACGCGCCTCACCAGTCCAATCCAGTGCGCCGGCTTTGACCAAATTTTCGAGAATTCGTTTATTCACCACTTTCGAATCCAAGCGTGTGGAAAAATCTTCTAACGAGAGAAACGCGCCGTTAGAATCGCGTTCTTGAATCGTTGCGAGCATTGCGCCCTCGCCACAATTTTTGATCGCAGCCAGTCCGTAGCGGATCGCCATTTTCCCGTTAGTGAGAAGCTCTGGAGTGAAACGAAGCTGAGATGCATTGATATCGGGCGGTAGGATCTCGATGTTCATGCGGTGGCATTCGGAAACGAAAACGCCAATTTTATCGGTATTGTGAATTTCGTTAGAGAGCACGGCTGCCATGAATTCCACTGGGAAATTCGTTTTCAAATAGGCCGTCCAATATGAGATGTGGCCGTAACAAGCGGAGTGAGATTTGTTAAACCCGTAACCGGCAAAGGTTTCGATTTTATCAAAAATTTGCCCGGCGAGAGAGGCACTGATTTGATTGGTGCGGGCGCATCCATCGATGAAATTGCCGCGCTCTTTGGCCATTTTTGCCTTATCCTTCTTGCCCATCGCGCGGCGCAAGAGATCGGCGCTTCCGAGGGTGTAACCGGCGAGTAATTTCGCCGCGTTTTGCACTTGTTCCTGATAGATCATTACGCCGTATGTATCGCCACATACTTTTTCTAACAGCGGGTGTTCATAAAATGGCTTTTTGCCTTTTTTTACATCGAGCATTTGATCGATGTAGCCCATCGCGCCTGGGCGATAGACGGCAATCAAGTCGATGATGTCATCGATGTTTTTGATTTGATATTTGCGGCAAGTTTCGACCATGCCGCCGGACTCTAACTGAAAGACGCCGAGTGTTTCGCCACGGTCCAATGTTTCAAAAGTAGCGGCATCATCGAGTGGCACTTGCTCGATGATAAAATCGGGCGTGTGTTGCCGGATGTGTCCGACGGCGGATTGGATGACGGTGAGGTTTTTAAGACCTAAGAAGTCCATTTTGAGAAGGCCGACCTCGGTAATGGCATTCATGTCGTATTGAGTGACGACTTCCCCTTCATTTCCACGAGTTAGCGGAATGTGTTCATCCAACGAACGATCTCCAATCACGATGCCAGCGGCGTGCACGCCCACGTTGCGATTGATGCCTTCGAGCTTGAGTGCAAATTTCCATAACTCGGAGTAAGTGGTGCTGTTCTCGATGATTTCGCGCAGCTCAGGCTTGGCTTCCCATTCTTTGGTGAGGGTAATGTCCGGTTTGGAATCGATCATTTTTGCGATGCGATCCGCCTCGCCGTAGGGAATGCCCATCACGCGCGAGACATCTCTGAGCACGCTTTTGGGGCCTAGTGTGCCGTAGGTGATGATGTGTGAGACGCAGCGCTCGCCGTATTTTTTCCGCACATAGTCGATGACTTCCCCGCGGCGGCTTTGGCAAAAATCGATATCCACATCGGGCGGGCTTACTCGTTCCGGATTAAGAAATCGTTCAAATAACAAGCCGAAGCGAAGCGGGCAAATATCCGTGATGCCGAGCGCGTAGGATGCGAGTGAGCCCGCCGCCGAGCCGCGCCCGGGGCCGACGGGAATTTGTTGGTCGCGTGCCCATTGGATGAAGTCCGCAGTGATGAGGAAGTAGGAAGCAAAGCCTAACTGATTGATAATGTTCACCTCGTAATTAAGGCGCTCGACGATTTCTTGAGTTGCCGCTTTTTCAGCACCGTAGCGTTTCAGCAATCCTTGTTGGCAAAGTTTGAGTAGGTATGCCTCGCGCGGGCTGCCATCAGGCGTGCCGAATTGTGGGTATTTTTCCGATGAGGTGGAATCGAGTTTAATTTCCACATTGCAGCGCTCAGCGATTTCCAAAGTGGCGTCGCAAGCACCTGGGATTTCGGCAAAAATGGTGCGCATCTCAGCCGGTGATTTCAAATAAACTTCCGGCGTGTAGTGCATGCGATTGCTATCAATCAACTGATGGCCGGTGCCGATGCAGATCATCACATCATGTGCTTCGTGATCATCTCGATGGAGAAAATGCACGTCATTGGCGGCGACGACTTTTAGCTGAAATTCTTCTGCGAGTTTGAGCAACCCGGGCATCACCCGCTGTTGGGCATCGAGGCCGTGATCATGAATTTCCACATAGAGGTGGTCTTTGCCGTAAATATCGATCAACTCGGCAAGCGTCTCACGAGCCTTGGCGAAATCGCCTAACAGAAGCCATTCGTTGACTGGGCCAGAGATGCAGCCAGTGAGGCAGATAATTCCGTTAGAAAACTCGCGCAACACTTCGCGATCCACGCGTGGTTTGCCATAAAAGAGACCGTCGAGATTGCCACGCGAGACGAGTTTGATCAGGTTGCTCCAGCCCTCGTTGGTCTCTGCAAGGAGCGTCATGTGGGTGGCGCGCTTGCGGCCGGCGAGCTCTTTTTTTTCCGCCATGGAAAAGGGTGCCAGATAGATTTCGCAGCCTAAGATCGGCTTCACGCCCTGCGCTTTGCAGCTTTTGTAAAAATCGATCGCGCCGTAAAGATTTCCATGATCGGTCATCGCCACAGCGGGCATGCCGAGTTCGGCGGCGCGCTTGGCGAGATCGCTGGTGCGAATCATTCCATCAAGCAGCGAATACTCAGTATGAAGGTGCAGATGAACGAATGAATCAGCCATGTGCGAGCAGAGTAATCCGCCACTGCTGATGGGCAAGCAATCGATCGCTCAACGTGCAAAAACAGCCTACTTTTTCGGCTCTTGGGCCGCAGCAGGCACATAGACCAATCCGGCGCCGTTGATGCAGTATCGTTTATCCGTGGGCGTATCGAAGCCCTCTCCTTTGAAAACATGGCCGAGGTGGCCATCGCACACCGCACAGCGCACTTCGATCCGCGTCATGCCACCGCTGCGATCTTCGATGAGCTTCACATTTTCCGCCTTTGCGGGATCGTAAAATGATGGCCAACCGCAGCCGGAATCAAATTTTTCGTTAGAAGTAAAAAGCAGCGCGCCGCATCCAGCGCAGTGGTAGCTGCCAGCGGCTTGGAGTTTAAATTCCTGATAGATTTTCCCGTGGGGGCGCTCAGTTCCGGCTTCGCGCAGGATGGAAAATTGTTCTGGTGTGAGTAATTTTTTCCACTCAGCGGCGGTTTTTTCGACTTTACCGGTTGGTTGGGCGGGTGCTTCGGTTTGAGTTTCCATGGCGGATGATGCGGCTTCTTCAGCCGGGCTGCAGTGGATCAACGATAAACAAATAGCGATGGTGTAAAAGGCGGTGAGGAAAGACTTCATTCCATCCTATCGCTCGGAAGTGAGAATAATGCTCACATTTTTTTACGCCCATTGCTCAGCGAGCACCGCACGGGCGAAATCGCGGTTCATGCGGGCGATGTGATCGACGCTGATTTCTTTGGGGCAGGCAGCCTCGCACTCGTATTGATTCGTGCAGTTGCCGAATCCCTCACTGTCCATTTGACGGACCATCGCCAGCACTCGCTTGTCGCGCTCTGGCTGCCCTTGCGGCAAGTGCCCCAAGTGCGAAACTTTGGCTGAAACGAACAACATCGCTGAGGCATTTTTACATGAAGCAACACAGGCACCGCAGCCGATGCACGCGGCGGCATCAAACGCCGCATCTGCTTGTGATTTGGGAATGGGCACCGAGTTGGCATCCACACTTGAGCCGGTGCGAACTTGCACGTAGCCGCCGGCGGCGATGATGCGATCGAATGCCGAGCGATCCACCATTAAATCGCGAACGACTGGAAATGGGTTGGCGCGAAATGGTTCGATCCAAATCGTATCGCCATCTTTGTATTTTCGCATGTGGACTTGGCAAGTCGTGATCCCGCGTTCTTTGCTGTGCGGGACGCCATTGATGGTGAGCGAACACATGCCGCAGATGCCTTCTCGGCAGTCGTGATCAAAGTGGATTGGCTCTTGGTTTCCATGAATCAATCCCTCATTGACGATATCGAGCATTTCTAAAAACGAGGCTTCTGGCGGGATGTTATTCGCTGAGTAAGTTTCGATTTTTCCCGGAACAGTTGGCCCCGCTTGCCGCCATACTTTTAATGTCAAGTTCATGATTCGATATCAGATTCGTTTCACCAGCTAGCAGCCGGAAATTTCTCTCAGCACGTCTTATTTTGCTGGCGAATCATAGAACGTGTTTTTGCGGCGAGCTAGTCGAAAAAATGAGGTCATGAAAAAAATCTAAAAAAGAAAAAACAAATGCAACTAGCGCCGGCGTTACTTATGCACAAGGACGATTCGTTGTGATCGAAGTTACGGGTTTTTGGTTTTTCCCACGCTTCGACCGGATCGTCCTTATTTTTTGTTGGTGGATCACTTGAGAATCGCCTCGGCCATCGTGCTCACCTGCTGGTATGAGTGCCCACGCAGCAAGGCAAAATCAGGATGCCGCTGCATCCGGCGGTGAAAAACGGCCGGCCTGATGATCCCGCAGAGAAAGCAGGTCAATTGCTGCGGGCTAGCAAGGCATGCGTGATCTTGAGCTGCGAGCGCGATAACGCGTTGCCACATTTCATCGCTCATCGCGCGCTCTGGTGGTTTTGTTAGACTCCATGCAGGCTTGCCCAAACAGCGGTCGCACTGACCACACGGCGCATCGAGCTTTTCGCCAAAGTGATTGCATAGCACATCTGCTAAACATTTTTTTCGGTTAGAAAATGATTGGACTTCACGGAGCCGTTCAAAATCTTGTGCGATGCGTTGTTCTAACCGCTGCATGATTGGCTGGCTGACTTCCCGCCACGAGGCATCGGATTTTTTAATGTGGTAAATTTTCTCGACGTGAGAACGCTTCAAAACGGCTTCTTTTGATTGCTCAAACGCTTCTAACGTTTTGATGATTTTTTCACGCGAACATCCGAGAGCTTGAGCGACTGCGGTGATTTCAAATTGCAGCACCCCGCGATTAGGCGGAGCCGTTTCTAACAATTTGCTTAGCCATTTTTTCTCGCTCGCACTGCGGCCATTCATCACCGCGGGCAGCGATTGCACCCAGCGCAGTTGATAGCGGGCGTAGCGCTTGCCAACTGCGGTGATGATCCCATCCATTTCCATGTAGGCAAGAACGGTCTCAATCGTCTCAGGGCGGAGATCGCAGCTAACAGAAAAATCATACCACGGAATCACCACCATGGGCCCCATTTGTAAAACACGCTGAACCATGCTGCGAATGGATGCTTCTGAGGGCGCGTCTCCAAAAATGAAATACTCCAAATCAACAAGATCATCTCTGCATGCAAATGCGTGGCAAAGTGCCGGCTGCCCATCGCGGCCTGCTCGGCCAATTTCTTGCGAGTAACTCTCCATGCTGCGTGGCAGGTTGTAGTGATACACAGCGCGGATGTCTGGTTTATCAATTCCCATGCCGAAGGCGATTGTTGCTACGATGATTCTGGTAGTTCCTAACAAAAAATTTTGTTGAGCCTCGGTTTTCACTTCATTGGTCAACCCAGCATGGAATGCTCTAACAGAGAATCCACCACGATGAAGATCGCTCGCCAGTGATTCGGCCGTTTCTTGCCTCGTCACATAAATGATGGCCGCGCCTTCATGATCCCGCAGCGATTTGATGAGAGATTCCCGCCGTTGCTCCGGCGTGCATTCGGAAATGCGCAATTGCAAATTTGGCCGATAGCTACTCAGTCTCACCACATCGTCAGTCGCGATTTTGAAGGCACGACGAACGTCCGCTGCCACTGGCCGCGTGGCCGTCGCCGTGAGGCATAAGACAGGCGCATCCTTAAATTGGCGCGCGCGTTTGGCCAACTTGAGGTATTCTGGGCGGAATTGATGGCCCCACGCGGATATGCAATGCGCCTCATCGATGGCTAACAGAACAACCCGCCATGCTTTGAGGTATTTTGAAAATTTTTCATCTGCTAGACGCTCTGGAGCAATGTAGAGCAATTTGATTTCTCCGGCATCTAACTGTTTTCGTAAAACATCGGCTTCTTCGATCGTCAGTGACGAGTCCCACCGCGCCGCCGAGATCCCTCTAGCCCGCAGCGCATCGACTTGATCGCGCATCAAGGCAATCAGAGGTGAAATCACCAACGTCAGCCCATGCAACGCGAGAGCTGGCAATTGGTAACAAAGCGATTTCCCGCCACCTGTTGGGAAAATAGCTAGCGCCGAGCGCCCCTCCATCAGAATGGAAATGACGCGCTCTTGACCGGGGCGAAAATGATCATACCCCCAATGGCGGCTGAGCAAATCATGCACTCGCGCAACCTTCGTCATGCGTCCCAGCCTGACAAGGAGTAAAAGCCAATCGGCCACTTCTTGGTGCTTGGCAAGCAGCCTCTGCTCATCAAAAATAGGACATGTTTAGTGCCAAACAGCTTTCCACCGAGCAAATCGATTCATTGCGTGCCGCTGCATCTTCAGGTGCCTCAATGTCCGAATTGCAGCGCCTCATCAAAGAAGAATTTGGCCAGACGCTGACTTACATGGATACGCGGTTTTTGATCTCCGACTTGAAAATTGAATTGGTTGAAGAATCTAAAAAAACAGAAGTCAAAACCGATGAACCGGTCGTGCCAGTGCCCACTGGCAAAGTCACCACCACCATCGATACACTCACGCTGCCCGGCGCGCTCATCAGCGGTAAGGTCACATTTTCTGACGGACAAACTGGCGTTTGGATGTTAGATCAAACTGGCCGCCCAGGTCTCGACCCCGATCAGCCCGGCTACCGTCCGACAGAGGAAGACATCATGGACTTTCAAATCCAATTGCGGGATTTGATCAAAAAGCGCGGCTTCTAACCGATTTTCAAAACCCTCAGGAAATAAATGCAACTGGCCCACTCAATCGCCCTTGGGGTGGTGCTCATTGCGGCGGGTTATTTGGTTTCCTGCAAAGAGTCTCGTAAGGGGCAAGGAGCACCACAAGCGGCAAGTTATGAAGATCTCGCAACTCAGCTTTGCACGACTCTCAAAGACCAGGCAAAAAATTACCCGCCAGACCAAGCGCTCTTGCTGTTAGTTTCAGCATTGCAAGCCAAGCCAAATGATGAAGCTGCACGCTCCGCCATTGAAGCATTATTGGCGCGAACTTCTTGGAATTTCCCATCGGCCACCATCCAGCATCCGTTTCAAATCGATCAAATTGTTTTTCGAGAACCGGCTTCGCTATGGGTCGGTCTTGCTGGTAAAACCAACACTATGATCCGTTGGAACTTGGATTCCATGCGTATTGAGCAGGTCATGTTTCCTCTCAGCCAAAGGAAGCACCGCTCTTTGCTCATTGATCCTAAGCAAAAATCACTACTCAGCGAGCGCGGCACCACCATCCTCTTGTGCGATGCCCAAACACTGAAGCCAGTCTGCGAGATCGGCCCGCTGCCCGATGGAATCGCCACATTTTGCGGCGTCACGTTCTCGAAGGATGGCCTGCTCGCCGCCTATCCGATTTCAGCTCCCGCCGCTCCAACCCAAATCGCATGGAAATTGTTAGACACTGCGACTGGTGAGACCATCCGCCTGAGTGAGCCGCGCGATGCGACATCGGCCTTTCCACTTGCCGCTCAGCTTGATCGCTACCGGCTACGAGTTTTGCATCGCGATGGAAGTCTGTTAGATGTTCCACTTTCCCCGCTTGAATCCACCCATGAGCGAAAGGCGGCCAGCCATTTTGATTTGTTGCACGCTGAGTTTGCAACCAATGGTAAATCCGCGCTCGCGCTCACCTATCGTGGCCCATACAGCGAGCCACAACTCGAGACCTTGCAGTTTGATGCTCCCGATGATGATGGCTCACTCGCGCCATGGTCGCTAGCCGAGCGCCATCCATGGAATCGCTACCGAAATATATGGAGTGGACTGATGGATGGCGCGGCCGAGATGCCATACACCATTGAAGGTGGCCGCCTTAGTTTCCGCACCATCGGCCGAGCTGCGGTG
>RDZR01000055.1 GCA_004294095.1 Verrucomicrobiota bacterium | reverse complement strand
AGCATTGGTTTTTCCAGAGCGCGTGAGAGCCAACAACATCGCGCGCTCTTCTTGAGTCAATGTGATTCGGTATCGAGGAGCCATGCACTTCCAATAACTAAAAAATAACTTCAGTTCAATACGAAAATATAAACGTTACATGATACTAGCGAAATTCTGGGACAAGCTGTTCCAGAAACTCTCTCACAGTGTGTGAGAGAGTTGGTCGCATCCGTGCCGTGGGGGCATCATGTTGAATTGATGAAAAAGCTGAAAGACCCAGCGGCCCGGCTCTATTACCTCCGTGCCACCGCACAGTTCGGCTGGAGCCGGAGCGTGTTGCTAAACCAGATCAAAGGGCAGGCGTATGAGCGGGCGGTGAAGGATGACGTGGAGGTGGAATTCGCGCTGAAGACCAAGGCAAACCCAATCGGCGTGGCAGAGTATCAGCTCCAGGAGACCTTGCCGGCGGAGTTCAAGGGCAAGCTGCCCACCGCCAGGCAACTCGCGGATGTGGCGAGGGAATTCCTGCCAATCAAACCGCAAAGAACGCAAGGAACACAAAGAAAGAAAATGAAATGAGTGAGATCAAAGCGCTGTGTGACAAGGTGAGGCAGGTTTCCTATGACATTCATGTCTATCACGGGCATGGGCATTTGGAAAAGGTGTATGAGAATGCACTGGCAAATCGACTGAGGAAAGCCGGGCTCAGGGTGGAGCAACAACACCCGATCAAGGTCTATGACGAGGACGGCACCATCATCGGAGACTATTTTGCGGATCTTTTGATAGACGGGCATCTAATTGTCGAGTTGAAGACGGCGAAGACACTTGCTCCGGAACATGAGGCGCAGATTCTCGGATATTTGAAGTCCTCAAAATCAGAACACGGCCTTTTGATCAACTTCGGCTCCTACAAGTTTGAAATCCGCAAGTTCGCTTGGACGAATGGGAAACCGCAAAGAACGCAAGGAACACAAAGTTTTCTGGTTTCCCTGCTTTCTGCGATCTCTGTGTTCTTTGCGGTTATGCAATCATGAGCAAGCCGAGCGAACACAAAACAGTCCAAGCCCGGATCCTCGCCTATGCGAAGGACATCGGCTGGACGTTCGTATCGCCGGAGGAAGCCGAGCGGCGGAGAGGTTTGAACCACAAAGAACGCAGTGGGCACAAAGAAGATTTGGATTCTAAGTCTTTGAGTTCTTTGTGCTCTTTGCGGTTATTTTTTGAAGACATCCTTCACGCCAAGGTGCGGGAATTCAACCCGCGCTACGCCGAGGCCGAGGGAGCATTGCTCGGGAAGTTCCGCCATCTCCACACGGACATCTACGGCAACCGGGAATTCGTCGAGCACCTGCGCAACCGGGGCAAATTCTTCGACCACGAGGAAAAGCGCGAGCGCGACCTGATCCTGATCGATTACGACGACCCGGCGCAGAACGTTTACGAAGTCACCGAGGAGTGGGCCTTTCACAACGGCCACTACGGCACGCGGGAGGATGTGGTCTTTCTCATCAACGGCATCCCGGTGCTGGTGATCGAGTGCAAGAACGCCAACAAGGACGAGGCGATTGCCCTGGGGGTGGACCAGATCCGCCGTTATCACCGCGAGACGCCCGAGCTGTTCGTGTCGCAGCAGCTCTTCACCGCCACCGACGCCATCGGCTTTTCCTACGGGGTGAGCTGGAACACGGTGCGGCGGAACGTTTTTAATTGGAAGGCAACGGAGCACGGGTTTTCCAACCCGTGTTCTTCTTCCGACACGGACAGGAATGTCCGTGCTCCGTTTTATTCACCACAGGCGAAGACAGACAAGCATCGGAGGAACTTGCCCCACTGGCGGCAAGGGGAGGTGTGGTGCTTTGTGACGTGGCGGCTGCGGGATTCTCTGCCTGCGGGTAAGCTGAGGGAGTGGCAGGACGAGAAAGAAATCTGGCTGGGCCAGCATCCTGTGCCTTGGGATGAATCGACGGAGGAGGAGTATCATCAGCGAATTTCGCGGCAGATAGATGAGTGGCTGGACCAAGGGTCGGGGGCATGTGTGTTGCGTGATCCAGGCAACGCAAAGATCGTGGCGGATGCGCTACGGCATTTCAACGGGGAGCGCTGTGAACTGGCTTCGTTTGTGGTCATGCCGAATCATGTGCATGTGCTGTTCAGACCGCGGAAGGGGCATCTGATTGAGGAGATCATGAAGTCGTGGAAGGGTTTCACGGCGAGGGAGATCAACAAGCGCATGGGGACGAAGGGGAAACTGTGGCAGGAGGAGTATTGGGATCGGCTGGTGCGGAGTGAGCGGCACTTCTTGAAGTATGCTGATTACATTCGGAACAACCCTGTGAAGGCGAAGCTGAGTAATGGTTTTATGCTCTGGGAAGAGGAGAACGGGCTTTCCAGCCCGTTGGTTGAGGGGAAAAACGGGTTGGAAAACCCGTGGTCCGTTATAGGCAAGCTGGAGGCCAAGGTGAAGAGCTTCTGCGCCATCCCGCAGGTGCTCGCCTTCCTGAAGGACTACATCGTCTTTGCCGAGAAGGACGAGGAGTTGAACAAATACATCCTGCGCCAGCACCAGACCGGCGCGGTGGAGGCGACCGTGAGCCGCGCTCTCGATCCCAAGCGCACGCGTGGCCTCATCTGGAACACGCAGGGCAGTGGCAAGACCTTCACCATGATCAAGGCGGCGGAGATGCTCTTCCGCGCCCCCGAGGCGGACAAGCCGACAGTCCTGCTGATGATCGACCGCAACGAGCTGGAAGACCAGATGCTCAAGAACCTGGCCGCGCTCGGCCTCAGCAACCTGAAGCACGCCAGCAGCATCGCCCGGCTCAACCAACTGCTGCGCGACGACTACCGGGGGATCATCGTGACGATGATCCACAAGTTCCGCGACATGCCGGCGAACCTGAACCTGCGGAAGAACATCTACGTCCTCATCGACGAAGCCCACCGCACCACCGGCGGCGATCTGGGCAACTTCCTCATGGCCGCACTGCCGAACGCGAGCTTCATCGGCTTCACCGGCACCCCGGTGGACAAGACCGTCTATGGCAAGGGCACCTTCAAGACCTTCGGCTGCGAGGACGACCAAGGCTACCTGCACAAGTATTCCATCGCCGACAGCATCGAGGACGGCACCACGCTGCCGCTCTACTACCAGCTCGCGCCCAACGAAATGCTCGTCCCGCACGAGACGCTGGACAAGGAGTTCCTCTCCCTCGCCGAAGCCGAGGGCGTGGCGGACATCGAGGAGCTGAACAAGATCCTCGAACGGTCGGTGAACCTGAAAAATTTCCTCAAGGGCAAGGAGCGCATCCAGAAAGTTGCGAAGTTTGTCGCCGAGCATTACCGCGAGAACGTCGAGCCGCTCGGCTACAAGGCCTTCCTCGTGGGCGTGGACCGCGAGGCCTGCGCCCACTACAAGCACGCGCTCGATCAGTTCCTCCCGCCCGAGTATTCCGAGGTCGTCTATACCGGCAGCAACAACGACTCCGCGCTGCTCAAGGAGTTCCACCTCGACCCGAAGAAGGAGCGGCAGATCCGCAAGAGCTTCGGCAAGCTGGACCAGATGCCGAAGATTCTCATCGTCACCGAGAAATTACTTACTGGCTTCGACGCGCCCGTGCTTTACGCCATGTATCTCGACAAGCCGATGCGCGACCACACCCTGCTGCAGGCCATTGCCCGGGTGAACCGCCCCTACGAGAACGAAGCGCAGGAGATGGTGAAGCCCCACGGCTTCGTCCTCGATTTCGTCGGCATCTTCGACAAGCTGGAAAAGGCGCTCGCCTTCGACAGCGACGAGATAAACGCCATCGTCAAGGACCTGAAGCTGCTGAAGGTGCTCTTCAAAAACAAGATGGAGTCCAAGGCCCCGGCCTACCTCGGCCTCATCGAGCGCGACTTTAACGACAAGGACGTGGACACGCTCATCGAGCACTTCCGCGATCCCGAGCGGCGGAAGGAGTTCTTCAAGGAATACAAGGAGATCGAGATGCTCTACGAGATCATCTCCCCGGATGCGTTCTTGAGGCCGTTCATCGAAGACTACACGACCCTGGCCGCGATCTACGAGGTGGTGCGCAACGCCTACACCCGACGGGTGTATGTGGATCGCGACTTCCAGAAGAAGACCAACGCGCTGGTGCAAAAGCATATCGGGGCATCCCTTGCCGAGCCCGCGACTGAGTATGTGGTGATCGACCGCAGCACCATCGAGACGATCAAGCTCAAAGACGAAGGCAAAGCGACGAAGGTGATCAACCTGATCAAGGCCATCCAGAAGGAGGCCGAGGAAAAGAGTGACGATCCTTTCCTGCTCGCCATGGAGGACCGTGCACGCGCCGTGCAGGAGGCTTTCGAGGCTCGGCAGGACAGCACGGAGCAGGCGCTGGAGAATCTGCTCTCGGCCATCGCCAAGAACGAGGCACGCAAGAAGGAGCAGGCAGCCAAGGGACTGGACAGTTTCACCTACTTCATGATGTCGAAGTTCACCGAGGAAGGCATCCCGAACCCTGAAAAGGTGGCCGGCAAGGTGCGCGAAGCCTTCGAGAAGCATCCGAACTGGAAGAGTAGCGAGGCCGAACTGCGGGAAGCCCGCAAGCAGGTGACCTTCGCGATCTTCTCGGAAGAGGATGACCTGAACAAAGTGACCGCCACCGTGGATGCCCTATTCACCCTGTTGCAAAGGAGCCACAAGCCATGAAACGCTGGCGGAACAGGGAACAGTTTAAAGCCCGAGTGCTTGAATGGGCCGCGAAGCTCGACGTGAAAGCGCATTCCATCTACATCCGCCCCATGCGCCGCAAGTGGGCGTCATGCTCCACGGCTGGGACGCTGAGTTTCAATGATGAACTCCTCGGCATGGACACAAAACTCGGCGACTACGTCATCGTTCACGAACTCCTGCATTTTTCCGTGCCGAATCACGGCAAGCTCTGGAAGATGCTGATGCGCGCGCATCTGGGAGATTGGGAGCAGATCGAGCAGCGTTTGAAGGCCCGGGCTATTTGACTCACTCTAGCAACCGTGCCATCACCGTGATGCTGGGAAAATAAGCTATACCGCATGCGCATTAAAGGCATCGAAGATAGCAAAAAAGGCAATCATGCGCGCAGCATGAAAGTGGATTCGATTATTATAGAAAATGCACCCCCTACAGCTTTCGTCGGAGAGGGTGCTGAGGTCATTGCAGGTCTTGAAACAAACCCAATGATGAAAGTTAAGTGCATGATCTATTTTCCAATGTCAACCCATATGATGGAAAATCATTCTCCCTAGGCAACTCCCGCCTTGCGGAGATACTCCGAGATGATGCCGCTACCCGCATCGGCAATCCCGAGCTCCGCGCCTAAGCTCTTTCCAAATTGGCTCGCAACCTCGAAGATTTGCGCATGCGTGCAGAGCGCCTTGAGTTGGAAATTGGCTCGAAGCGTCTCAGCAAATCGCTCCAGCGCGAGGCCGCGATGCGCCAGGCAATGCGCCACGAAGAACTAGAAAATCAAGCACTAGCACGCCATTCAGGCATTCTTTCGGACGAAGACCTCACCATCCTAACCGAGCAACCGCTGCACTCTCGCGTCGTCAACAAAGTCCGCGACAAAATAGGGCGCTTACGCTTGCAAGGCCAGATGCTCTCGCGAAGCGCAGCCGCTAAAAAACACCCAGACATGTTTGCGCGGGATCGCCCCGGTGAAAGTGCATGAAGCCATGCTTTTTGCAATTCTGATATAGCGATGCTTTTTTGACACTAGAACAGTTTAAGTTAGTTGGGAGATTTATTTCACGATGTCTTCTGCTTGCTTAGTCCAAGCTCCGTTACGAAAAACTTCCACTTCTAGAATCATGGGGTCTTTGTTAAGAGCTGACGTTACGTTTTGAGAAGCGAAAAGATGGACTTCGAGCGTCACTTGGCGCTCTGTTTCTGAAGCGGGAACGAAGGGCGCGGCGACACCTGACTGGCTGTCCATGTAGAGATCGCCGGACTCGGTGAAATCGCCATTGCCGTTGGCATCGATTGCAAGCAAACGCTGGCTACGGGCTTCGTAGTATTCGAGACGAAGCGGGACAGTCGATCGCAGCCGGATGGGAAGGCCAAGTTCCTCGCCAAGCGGCATCGAAATTTCGTGAAAGAGCGGAAAGTAGCGGAATGGATTGCTCTCGATACTGCTAGCATCTAATACCACGCTACGAATTGCAGCATCGTCCCAACGGATGCTCCATGTGGATGCGGGGCCAGTGGTTTGACCGTGGTTTTTCCAAGCAACCTTGATTTCAGATTGGGTGATTTCCTTGGCAGCGCGGATATATGCAGAGAGGCGGCCAGAGGAACCGACGCCGAGTGTTTGAGGAACGCTCACGGTGGCGGACGGTTTGCCCACATCGAAAAGGATTTCCTGATTCACCAGAGCCGCACCGTTTCCGCTTACCACCCACTCACCATTGATGCGCGTGTTGGTAGGATTGAAAACCGAGAATCTTGTGCGAGCTGCATCGCTAGGAGTGGCCATGCTAAGCACTTCCAACGGTTGGACTTTCAAAATGGGTATCGGTTTTTCTGCGGTAGCGTTACTTGTAGCATTTGCTTGAGAGACGGCAAAATCGACTTCTTCATCGAGCCAGCCTTTTTGATAGTCCGGTAGGCCGGTCGAGAATTTTCTGGCGAGTGCGAGCGCAGCTTTTGCCATGTCTCGATTTCCAAGCTGTGCATATGCTTTGGCGCAAGCACCGGCAGCAAGTGCTTTTCTGGCCGCGGGCGCCTCTGGATTCGCCTGAATCCAGCTTTCTATTTCTGCTATAACATTGAGTGCTCCGGAAGTATCCCCAGCTTGAAAGCGTGCATCGAAAACCAAACAAAGCAGCCCAGGTTCGTGAAGAGTCCAACCGAATGAGCGGGTGAGCCGCAACGCCTCGGTGAACATCGCGTTTGCTTCTGCTGGGCGATTGCGATCTTGTAGATAGCTTCCATATTCTCGATATAATGTGGGCTCCCCACGCTTGTTCCCTTGGGATCGCATATTGCTTAGGACCCGCGCATACTCGGCATCCAAATCATCTTTGCCGTTCTTGGAATCGGCGATAAGGGCATCCCGATCCGCATATAGGGTAGCGAAAAGGTGGCCGAGTTTGGCACTCTCTCGCGAATTCTTGCTCAACTCCTTGCGAGCATCGTCAAAATTCCGCAGGTCGAGTTCCATATTGGCTAAAACTTTCCCTGCGCCGAATTTGACTCCTAATGCTTTGAGTCGAGTGTCAATTTCGCGGACTTGGCGGACCAAGTCCTCCGACGGGCCTTCCCATTGGGAGAGATTCCGCAATATGTTCACTTGCAAAATGAGAAGTGATCTCTCCGAAATGCCTATATTTTTCGCGGCGGCTTCAAGTTCCTGTTGCGCCTTAATTGCCTCTTGTTTGTAGCCGAGAAAATCGAGGATACTTGCACGGGAAGACAGGAGTTTGAATGCATAAAATTGCTCGTTGCTGGATGCCTCCAGCCAGTTGTCACCGAGATATGACGCTGCATCATCGAGTAGCATGCGGGCTTTGTTGGTTTGCCCAGCGAGATCCAGTAAAGACGCTTCCTTTTCTATCAAGCGCCAACCCATACCACGCATATTTGGTTTCATTTGAATGACTTCATCGAGCGAGATCGGTTTGCCGCCCGCGCTGGATGTTAGATTTTTGCCGCGCATGGTTTCAGCGGCGGCGCGATTTGCTTGCCAAGAGAGGCCGATTTTCCCCTCATCGAGCAGTCCGCTTTGAAGAAATCCAAAAAGCTGCGCTCGGCGAAAAATGTCATTTCCCAGCATTTTAGTGGGCAAGGGATGAATTTCGTCAATCATTTGCCGCGCGAGTTTCCCGGTTGCCGCCGTCAGTTGCTTTTCATGCTGGATGAAACAGGCTTTGAGTCCTGCGGAAATCGCGTAATTGGAGTCCGCCGCAATGACGGCTAGCTCGTAACTGCGCATAAATCCATCATATGCAAGATCAGGATCGGATTTTTGAATTGCCTCTGCGGCCTCGAACTCTTTGATATATGAAGTATCAGCGAATAAAGCCGCCAAGGGAAAACAAACCAAGAGAATGATTATTTGGTTTTTCATTCCTGATTCTTTAGGCCAATACTTGACCCATATCCATCACCAAAAATGGGTTTAGGGAAAAAAGCTAAAGTAATAGCAAAAGGGCTGGCCTCGTATCATCTACTAATATGATGATCCCTTGCGTGAATCCGCGCATGTTCACTTTGCCCAGCGCTTTATGTTCTTTCGCACGGAGGCGGTGAGACAAGCATTGCGTCACTGCATTCCACTCAAGCTGACGCACGCGCTAAAACGGCGCCAAAGACGTTGGATCGCTGATTTTTTAGCGGTCGCCCGGATTGTTGATTTGGAAGATTCCTGCTGCAGCGGTGCCGCCGATGAGGTTGGCAACGATGTGGATCCAGATGTCTGAAAATTGCACCAGCTTCATCGTCGCGATGCCCACGGCCACGGCTGAGTTGAATGCACCACCGGAAATGCCGCCTACCGAAAATGCACCGACCATGACGGTGAAGCCGATCGCGAGGCCGTAAAATGAATTATTCGCATTTCCTTTGGCGGTGGCCACGTTGAGCACGACGTAAGCGAGGCCGAAGCTGAATAGTAATTCGGCAACGAATGCTTTCGGCGCGTTGGCAATCTCCATCGGTTTTCCCTCACCATATAAAAACTTCACGGCCAGTGCCGCGACCACTGCGCCTAACACTTGGCTGATGATGTAAGGGAGAACGTCCTTCGTATCGCAGCGGCCACGCAGCCAGACAGCGACGGTGACGCCCGGATTGTAATGCCCGCCAGAAATATGCCCACCGGCAAAAACCATCACCATCAACGCTGAGCCGATTGCCAAGGGCGCAAGTGCACCGATCGCTCCCGGAATGACCGTGCAACCGATGGTGAGCACGAGGAAAAATGCGCCGACAAATTCTGTGAGATATTTTTTCATGTTGTTAAGATTCTGGATTTTTTGAAACGAAATGATTGAAGGGAACGACTCGTAAGCAGGCGAGTTAAATTTTCACCGCGCGGCCTGTTAGATGAGAATCAAATGCGGCATCGAGCACGCGTTGCACTTGCGCCCCTCGTGCGAAATCGGGATCGACTGGTTGCTTTTTCCGAATCGCGGCGATGAAGCGTGCGTAATTTCCTGGAATCGGCTCGCACTCAACTTCGCGCCAATGGCTAGTGTGCACATCCTCTCCGGCACAAATGCGGAATTTTCTATCAGATAGATCTGAGTCCAACTCAATCGAACCCAGCGTGCCGGAAATTTTCAGAGCGAGGCGGTTTTCGTGGCCGGGTGCCCAGCGAGTGGTGTGAATCACACCGAGGGCACCATTGGCGAACTCGACTTGCAAGATGGCAGAGTCATTCGCATCGAAATGATACTCGCCGATGCGTTCATTTTTCGCTTTCGGGAAGGTTTTCAGTTTGCAGTAAACTTCCGTAATCGGTCCGGCCGGGAGCATTGCATAATCGATGATGTGCACGCCGATGTCACCCAGCGCGCCCTTGCTGCCATGAGCCGTGGAGAGCCGCCAGAGCAGCCATTGGCTGGTGCGCCAATCGTCCCATGCCTTGCTGACGAGCCAGGCTTGTAAATAACTCGCCTCCACATGCCGCAGCTCGCCGAGTTGGCCCTTGCGAATCGCATCCGCTGCGCCGTGCAAACATGGCCAATCACGATAAGAAAAATTGACCATGTGAATGATGCCTGCGCGCTTGGCAGCGGCGGCCATCTTGCGCGCGTCCTTCGCATTGAGCGCAAGCGGTTTTTCACATAACACATGCTTGCCCGCTTTGATGCATGCGAGCGAAACAGGCATGTGAAACGCATCCGAAGTCACCACGCTCACCGCATCAATTTGCTCGGTCTTGAGCATTTTTTTCAAGTCCGTGTAACAACCAGCAATGCCGTGCTCGGCGGTAAATTTTTCCACACGCGCGGAGTCCACATCGCACGCCGCCACGATCTTGCAGTGCGGATCTGCGGCAAACATTTTGGCGTGATGATTGGCCATGCCGCCAGTGCCAACAATGGCCAGACGCACAGCTTGGGTCGATTTTGATCTGCTCGGCATGATGTGAGTTGTTGAAATTATTTGAAACCAACGGTCGGGCGATCGTCGCTATCTGGATCAGCAGGCAGTGGCTCTAACGGCGCGGCGCACGGGCAATCATCGCCGATGCGCACCGTCTGCCTCGCCCAGCGCACGCCATTGATGATCACGCGCTGCACATCGGCGTGATGATACGTTGGATACGTCTCGTGCCCTGGGCGGAAATAAAAGACACGGCCGTGGCCACGCTGCCACGTCGCTCCACTACGGAAGACTTCGCCGCCCGTGAACCATGAAATGAAAAGCAATTCATCCGGCGTAGGAATGCCAAATGGCTCGCTATACATTTCTTCTGCCGGAATTTCGATAAACTCGCCAATGCCTTGCGTGATCGGATGAGACGGGAAAATATTCCACAGTCGTTCTTTATCGGTGGCCTCCCGCCATTTGAGCGAGCAGGTGCTTCCCATCAGGCCTTTGAAAATTTTCGAGTAATGTGCAGAGTGAAGTGCAACCAGCCCCATGCCTTCTAACACCCGCGTGCGCGCGCGCTCTGCGACCTCATCGGCCACTTCGCCATGTGCCATATGTCCCCACCAAATGAGCACGTCAGTTTCATCTAACACTTTTTCTGTTAGGCCATGCTCAGGCTGGTCCAAATACGCAGTGCGCACGGTCATGTCTTCTTGAGTTCGGAGAAAATCAGCAATCGTTTCGTGCATTCCTAACGGATAGATTTCAGCGACCTTTGGGTTCTTTTTTTCATGGCGGAATTCACTCCAAACAGTGACGCGGATGGGATCGAGCGTGGGCATGAAATGATTACGTGTTGTGCACAGCGGACGTGCCAAGGCGATTTTTGATGCACCGACTATTTGCGGGCCATGGCTGACTGTGCAGGGTCATGTGGGAAATGAATATCGGCTCGCTTGAAGGCATCCAACACCATAGACGGCAGCGAATTGCGGACTTGCACGTAGTCTTCCTTCACCACCCAAACGCCGAGCATGACATCTGCCGAGGTCTGGGTAAAACCGACGAATAACAAAAATGGCTCAGGCTCGTCCAAGCAAAGTGGATGGCATTCTGCCGTTTTGCGCAAAATTTCAAAAACTCTGGCGAGATCGTTCTGCTGGCTCACACTGATCGTCATGTCATAGCGCCGGATCGGATGCTTAGTGATGTTGATCACTTGGGATTTGACCAATGTTTCATTCGCAATTCGCACCGAGCGATTATCCGCCGTGCGAATCGTCGCCGAGATCATGCCAATGTGATCGACCACTCCGCTGGTGCCGGCCACTTCGATGAAGTCACCGATGACAAATGGTTTTTCTGCGAGTAAGAAAAATCCGCTAATCACATTCGAGAGTGAAGTCTGCGCAGCGAAGCCGACCGCGATGCCGACGATGCCCGCAGCACCCATCACCGCGCCCAGATCAATGCCAAAATTTCTGAGCGCCGTGGCGACGATCACAAGATATAAAATCCAGCGCACGGCTCGCGAAAGCATGAGCCCCGATTGCAATGAGAAGCGCACACTTGTGACGCGATAGAGAATCCGAGCTAGCAGTGCTGCGAGCGGCAGCCCGATGCCAATGATTAGGCACGCACTGAGGAGATTACGGATCGTATCATTCGTTAACCATGACTCGATCCAAACAATGACTTCATTCATGGTTGTTAGATTTCTTGAAATAAGTCAAATTGATCGATCACTCGCGCCAGACTACTGCGAAAAACAGAGCTGCGCTTGCGGCCCTCACGCGGTGCAGTGAGTTGGGTGACATCGCCGGCATCTGCACTTGGATTGGCAGCGTAGGTGATGTTAGACGCAGAGTGATTTTCTGGATCGATGTGAATGCGCGCCGCATTGCCCCAAAGCTGGCGGCCGTTGTCGAAAATCGCGAGGTGTTGAGTTTCGACATAAAGCCGTTCAAAAGGAAGGTGAACTTTGCCGTTGTTAGAAATTTCCACTTTGAAAATAATTTCATGAAGCACGAATGGCTCAGCGGCAAGATCGCGGCGGGCTTCTGTGCGCAAAGCATAGGCGAGGTTGCCATGATGCGTCGTGCCATGCCACGTTTTTGTTAGATTCTCAGTCGAAAATGAACATAGCTTCATCATCTTGCCATTGCAGCCGCCTAACACATCGACGCATGCCGGAATGCCCACGTAAAAATCCGTGCGCCCTTGTGGTGAGAGAAAAAAGGCATCTCGCGGCCGAGCAACGACTGGCAACGTCGGATAGGCGGGGCGGAAATGAATCTGCGTATCCTCTGCACAGCGATTCCAACGCTGCCAATTGAAGCGCTCTGTTAGATCAGACAGCACGCCGTGATCTGGCAATTTTTCCGCAACTGCGGAGGGCACTTGCGCCACCCGCCATTCGTGGCGAGCACTCAGCACAAACAACCATATTTGGCCGAATTTCCGCTTCATCCACTGCCCGTCGCCGAGCTGAATTTCCCTCCAATCCATCGCCTCGCTCATGTGTCGAGAATTTCCTGACCTGCCGTGAAGTCAATGGCAAAGCACATCATTTGTCTGGCGGCTGCGATTGAAATCACGCATCTTTCGCAGCATCTGAATCATCGATGCAAGCGCACGAAAAAAATCAACTCATCCGCGCCTCTGCCGGATCTGGAAAAACATACCGACTCAGCAATCGCTTCATCCGCCTGTGCGCACTAGGAGCCGCACCAGAATCGATCGTCGCACTCACTTTCACGCGCAAAGCGGCGGGTGAATTTGCGGAATCGATTTTAGGCAAGCTCGCACGCGCCGCGGCATCGTCTCAAGACGCGCAAAAAATTGCCAACGAGATCGCGGTGGAAGATGTAGATTTCACACATCTGTTAGGCCAGGTGGTGCGTGCTTTGCCGAGGATGACGCTTAGCACCAATGATGGATTTTTCGCAAAAATCGTCCGCGCTTTTCAATATGATCTGGGCGTGACGGGCGGGCGGTTTCAGGTGTTAGATACGAATCGTGAATCGGCGGAAAAAGAGCAAATTTTAGCACAAATTCTATCAGACACACGCGAAGATCAGGCGGTGGATGAATTCATTAAAGCGTTTCGCCGCACGACGATTGGCAAAGAAGGCGTGTCGGTGGCCGCCAAGTTGCAAGAATTTGTTAAAACTTGGCAGAAATTGTATCGCCAGCATGTTGGCTTAGAATGGGGGCCACAGGCATTTGAAAAAATTGAAATCTCTACATGGAATTTGCAACGCGGTGAAATCACCCGCGACGTTCTTGATGCCATGGAATCCATGCCTGAGAATGAGTTTCACAAACATCTTAAAAAGTTTGTGGAAAACTGCGCGGCACACAGCACAGGCAGTGGAATCATCGATTTTAAAAACAAGATTCCCGAGCAGCTGTTAGATCATTGCTCTCGCGATTTAGATCCGTTAGAAATTTGCTATAACAGAAAAGTCCACTCATTGCCTCAGCCTCTCGCCACCAAGCTGCGCGCCATGCTTCGGATCATCGCGGATGCCGAGCTAGCAGCCGCAGTGCAGCGGACGAGAGCGATTTATTTCATCATGGTTGGCTATGATGCTCTTTGCGAAAAGCAATTGCGCAAGCGAGGCTTACTCGGCTACGACGATGTGAAATTTCTGATGGGCCGCTGGACGCAAACTGAGGACCAACGCCTGCGCCGCGAGGCCATCGATTTTCAACTCGATGCAAAATTTCAACACTGGCTGTTAGATGAATTTCAAGACACCAGCCATGATGATTGGCTAGGCCTATCTCCGTTGATTGAAGAAGCGATTACTGATCCAGATCAATCGACGTTTATCGTCGGCGATCGCAAGCAAGCGATCTACGGCTGGCGCGGCGGTGATGTGACGTTATTTGATCGAATTCTTGATAAATACGGCTCGGTATTTTCGCAAGAAAGCCTAACAACATCGTATCGTTCATCGCCAGCAGTGCTCGATTTGGTCAATGCAGTTTGTGGAGATCAAATGACGATTAAAACAATTTTTGGCGAAGCTGCTAACGATTGGCAATGGCAGGATCATGTGGCCAGTAATCCGAATCTAACAGGTGAAGCCATTGTTTACGAAATTGAAAAAGGAGAGGATGCGTTGGAAGAGGCGGTTTTTGATTTGTTAGATCGTTTGCAAGTTCAGAAGCGTGCGATGAGCTGCTGTGTTTTAGTGCGCGATAATGAATCTGTTAAGAAGTGGGCGAATGCTTTGCGCGCCGCAGGCCATCAAGTGGTGGAGGATGGAGCGCGGTGTCCTATCTCGGAGGACACGGTGGGAGTTTTGCTGAATCAGCTCGTATGCTGGTTGGATGATCCATCAAATGAGTTCGCTCGCAGAGTCATTGAAATGTCGCCGCTCGCGGACCGACTACTATCCAACTATGGGCAAGCGTGGAACCGCGTTTGGGAGAAATTGCATGAGGTTATTAGTTCGTCCGGCTGGGCAGGCATGATGCATCAGGTATGTGATGAGTTCATTGCGAGTTGGCCGCCATTTTCCAAACGCTGCGCCCAAGAAATTTTACAATCACTCGCAGACTTTGACCAGCAAGCGACCTTGAGCGCGGCCGACGCTCGTTCATGGCTGAAGCGGCTGGTGGTGAATGAAGCGGCAGGCTCGGCAACCATCCAAGTGATGACGATCCATAAGTCAAAGGGCCTTGGATTTGATGTGGTCATTATCCCGCAAGTTCCAAAGGAGAAAATCCCTAACAGCGGTCATTTTGAGTTTGCTCTAAGTGATGCGTGTATCTGCGATGCCCCGCCACAATGGGTGAGAAAGATGACTCCTGAGATCAAGTCACTTGAGGAGGCGTGGGAAAAGAAGCAGGGCTACGAGGCGATGTGTCTGCTCTACGTCGCCATCACGAGAGCCAAGCGTGGGCTTTATCTTTTTTTGGAAAAACCAGCGAAGGCTGACGATGCGGATAAAGCTACGCTGGTGAATTGGTTGCGAAGTTCGTTTGCTTCACATTCATCGCTGTTAGATGGCATCATCTATCACGCAGGTATTTCTAACTGGTTTGAGGAAATGCCATTGCTCGATCTTAATCAGCCCGAGCCAAAGCAGGCGATTTCCCTCCGGCCTGCCGCGGCACCCATGCAACGGCGAACTCCGAGCGGCGAGAAATCTGCCAAGCACGCGCCCGCCGATTTCAATGCCGGAGGAAAAGCATTCGGAAATGCCGTGCACCTCGAATTTGAAAACATCGGCTGGATTGATGAAACGGGAATCCCGCAAAATTTTTCTGATCGCGAGGCGGGCGCGGTAGTTGTGGATGTTCTCAAAGACGAGCAAGTCGCGCATTGGTTCCAGCGCCGTGGCCGCATGATCCGGCTATTTCATGAACAAGCGATCGATGCGATGTTAGATGGCGCATGGATGAGTGGCGTGATCGATCGGCTTCATTTGGAAACGAATGCATCCGGCGATGTGGCACGGGTTGAGGTGCTCGATTACAAAACCGATGCTGTCCAGCACGCAAGTGAGTTGTTAGATCGTTATACGAAACAGTTAGAAGCATACCGAGCAGCGCTGGCGCTGATTTTCCCCAACGCAGAAATCACCTGCGTCTTGATTTCCACGCGGCACCGCTGCGCATTGGCATTTTGATGGTTCCGGCGAGAAAATCCGCGCATTGGCGACTGTGCATGGCTTTTCATTTATGAATCATAAATCCGCATCTGCTTGCTGGTTGCGTGCGTTGTTTGTTATTTCATAGCTGTCATGAAGACAACATATCAAACATCTCATCCAGAATTAAAAGCGTGGGTAGAAGCCATGATTGAGCTTTGCACCCCAGAGGCCGTGGAATGGAGCGATGGCTCCCAGGAAGAGTGGGACCGACTGACCAGCATGATGGTCGAAAAAGGCACCTTTACCCGCCTCAATCCGGAAAAGAGACCCAATTCATTTCTTGCTCGATCGACTCCCTCGGATGTCGCCCGCGTGGAAGACCGCACGTTCATTTGCACGCGTCGTCCAGACGAAGTGGGGCCGACCAATCACTGGGCAGATCCCAAGGAAATGCGCGAAAAATTGAAGGGGAAATTTTCTGGCTGCATGAAGGGCCGCACGATGTATGTGATTCCATTTTGCATGGGTCCGTTAGATTCGCCCTTGGCTAAAATTGGCATCGAGATCACGGATAGTGCTTACGTCGTAGTCAATATGCGGATCATGGCTCATATGGGCTCTCATGTGCTGCAACGTTTGGAAGACGAAGCAAGCGGTAAGATCTCTAACAAGCGCGATGGATACGGCCATTTCATCCCCTGCTTACATTCCGTAGGTGCGCCGTTAGAACCAGGCCAAGCGGACGTGCCATGGCCATGCAACGAGGACAAATACATCGTCCATTTTCCAGACACTCGGGAAATCATGTCCTATGGCTCCGGCTACGGCGGCAATGCTCTGTTAGGGAAAAAATGCTTAGCGCTGCGCATCGCATCTAACATCGCCCGCGAGCATTCATGGATGGCTGAGCACATGCTCATCGTCGGCGTTCATTCCCCGGAAGGAGAGACGACGTATCTCGCCGTGGCATTTCCATCCGCTTGTGGGAAGACGAACTTAGCGATGTTAATTCCGCCAAAAATCTATCAAGATGCTGGCTGGAAGACATCGATCGTGGGTGATGATATTGCATGGATTTGGCCACATGAAGATGGAAAGCTTCACGCCATCAATCCGGAAACGGGATACTTTGGAGTCGCTCCTGGCACATCGTATAAAACGAATCCGCTGGCGATGGAATCGATCAAAGCCAATGTGATTTTCACCAACGTCGGCCTCACAGATGATGGCGATGTCTGGTGGGAAGGCATCGATGGCGAGCCGCCTGCTCACGCAATTGATTGGACGGGCCAATCATGGTCTCCCGATTGTGGCCGCCCATGTGCCCATGCCAACGCGCGCTTCACGGCTCCCGCTTCGCAATGCCCATCGGTAGATCCTGCATGGCAAAATCCAGATGGCGTGCCGATCGATGGCATTATTTTTGGTGGACGCCGCGCGACGACGATGCCGCTCGTTTTTCAAGCATTTAACTGGAGCCATGGAGTCTATCTCGGGGCGACGATGGGCTCAGAAATGACGGCTGCCGCTTTCGGTCAAATTGGCAAAGTGCGCCGCGATCCGATGGCCATGCTTCCATTTGCTGGCTATAATATGGGCCAGTATTTTGGGCATTGGTTAGAAATGCGCCGCACCATCAAACATCTGCCGCGGATTTTCCACGTCAATTGGTTCCGCAAAGATGCGGAGGGGAATTTCTTATGGCCCGGATTCGGCGAAAACATGCGCGTGCTTGAATGGATTGTGAAGCGTTGTCATGGCCACGCCGCAGGGCATGAGACGCAGATCGGTTGGATTCCGGGATTTGAGGACTTCAATTTCGAGGGGCTCGAAGGATTCACCGAAAAAGAATATGATAAGGTGATGGCCTTTAATCGCTCGGAATGGAAGGCCGAGCTTACAAGCCAAGGCGAGTTCTTTATCGAGCTTTATGATCACCTGCCCAAAGAATTGATATTCCAACGCGAGCTGTTAGCCGCGAGGATGTATTAAGAGGACAAGGATGGGATGCGAGTGGCGTATCGATGGATGCGTCACTCGCAATTTTTTTGGGGGCCTATTCAGGCTCAATGAGCAAACCAATTGGCGGGTGATCCGACATCCCCTCTTCCATGTCGATGAGGATCGCATCTTGTCGCTTGATGCCGTCTGTTAGAATAAAATCAAACGTCGTCGGTTTGAAATCTGTATCTTTATCCGGCAGCCAGGTGTGGCGTTTTTCGGGCGGCGTGTTCGTCCAAGTATCGTAAAGACCTGAGCTCATCAGAATTTCTATCGCGCGGCACAGCGGGAATTGGCCATCGTGATTGGTGTTAAAATCGCCGGCGACAATCCAGCCCATAATCTCATGATTTGAGAATGCCACGCGCATCTTATCGCGGTGCATGACGAGTTGATTGGCTGACTCATTGCGCATATCGGCCACGGATTGCGCGCCTTCTGGAGTATCGCTGCCACGGTTGCTTTTGAAGTGGTTGCCATAAATCATGAGCAGAGCACCGGATGGGTGCTCGAGGGCGGCGAAGGAAAATCCGCGAGAAAGATTTGGCACGTTTGCCTGCCATGGTTCCCAAAGTGCTGCGCGGCACTTAAGCTTGGAGGCGATGCCGATTTGTTGTGGCCTGATTTCTCCAGTTTCTGGATCGAAAAAGCTACTAACCACATGCACCGTGAGGCCTGGCACCGCACTGCATAATTCGTGAAATGCAGCCCAATCGCGGATTTCGACGCCGATAAAAATATCGGGATTTAATTTTGCGAGAGCTTTTTTCCCCTGCTCCATGTGCTTATCCGCTTCTTTTTCCGAAGCCGTTGGACGATTGCCCGGGAACCACTCCATGTTCCAACTAATCAAGCGAAGCGGCTCCGCGGCGAATGCGCATGGCGAAATGATTGCAATGATCAAAAAACAACGTGAGAGCAATCGAGGGAAAAAATGGAGTTTATTCATGAGTCGTTCTGCGCAAGATGCCTGATCTAAGCTTATTTCCCCCAAGATAAAAGAGGTTAATTTACCTCGACCGAAGTAAATCAGTCATTTTTCAGATGAAATCTCGTTGCGTTGGCCCGATGACAGGTGACGTAAATCTTTGGCCATTTGCACAAAGACGGCATCTTCGCCAATATTCGATGCGAGATCGCCGACGCGTTCGAGCGAGCGCACCGTCAATACCAAGTGCAAATAACTTTCGCTGCGGCCGTTGCCCTGCTCCATGCGTTGGCTGTAGGTCGTTGTCACCGCGTGATGCAAGCGGTCCAATTCTTTATCGCGGCCGTGAAGCGAGCCGCCTAATTCGGCGTTGGAATCGCTGTATGCGGAAATCGCATCTCGCAGCAACTGATCTGCTAGAGCGTAAATGGGTTCGATCAATACGGCATCCGCCATCACTGGCCCGCGGCTGATTTTTTTCGCGCGCTTCGCGATGTTGGTGGCATGATCGGAAATGCGCTCCAAATTCATCGCGATTTTCATCGAGGAAATGACCAATCGCAGGTCCGTCGCCATCGGGTGGAAGCGCACTAAAATGTCCATTCCAAGTTGGTCGATGCTGCGTTCGTAGTCATCGACTTCATCGTCCTCTGCAATCACCGCATTGGCCAATTCTTCATTGCGTGTGAGAAGCGCTTGGATGCCGCCTTCTAAGTTATGACGCGCCTTGGCCGCCATCGAGAGCACTTCACAGCGCAAGTGAGTGATGGCTTGATCAAAATCGCGTAAAATATGGCCGCCTTGCATGATTGTTATATTGTTAGAAAAATCTATCAGAAATTATCCAAAGCGGCCAGAGATATAATTTTCCGTCTGCTTGAGCGATGGAGTAGAGAAAATTTTTGAGGTGAGATCATATTCAACCAAAGCACCTAAATAGAAAAACGCAGTGCGGTCTGAGACGCGAGTCGCCTGCTGCATGTTATGCGTCACGATAATGATCGTATATTCTCGCTTCATCTCAAGGATTAATTCCTCAACGCGGGATGTCGCAATCGGATCGAGTGCCGAGCATGGCTCGTCCATCAAAATGATTTCCGGATTCACGGCAGTGGCCCGCGCAATGCATAGGCGTTGCTGCTGGCCGCCGGATAGGCCGAACGCGCTTTCGTTCAAGCGGTCTTTGACTTCATCCCAAAGCGCCGCGCCACGCAGGGATTTTTCAACGGTAGCATCTAACACATCTCGGCGTTTCTCGCCCAAAATGCGCGGCCCATAAGCCACATTTTCGTAAATCGTGCGTGGGAATGGATTGGATTTTTGAAAAACCATGCCCATGCCGCGCCGCAGCTCGACGACATCCACATCATCCCCATGAATTTCCACCCCGCGGATCCAGATGCCGCCGTGGCCGATGCGAGCACCGGGAATTAAATCGTTCATGCGATTGAAGCAGCGCAGCAACGTCGATTTCCCGCAACCGGATGGACCGATGAAGGCCGTCACTTCATTGGGAAAAATGTCCATCGTGATGCGCTTGAGGGCTAGCGATTTGGAATAGTAAAAATCCAAATCTTGCACCTTTACTGCGGGATCTAACAGCGGTTTTTCCATACTAGCTGAAACGCCCAGAAATGTAGGCCTCGGTTTGTGTTTCTTTGGGCCGCTCGAAGATTTGCATCGTCTCGCCATATTCGATCAAACGGCCCATGTATAAAAATGCGGTGCGGTCTGAGCAGCGCGTCGCTTGCATCATATTGTGAGTGACGATGACGATGGTGAATTGCTTTTTCAAAGTGAGGATGAGTTCCTCAATTTTCAGCGTCGCAAGTGGATCGAGCGCCGCGCATGGCTCATCCATCAACAAAATTTCCGGCTGATTGGCGATCGCACGCGCAATGCATAATCGCTGCTGCTGGCCACCTGATAGACCAAAGGCACTCTCGTGCAGGCGGTCCTTGACTTCATCCCACAAGGCAGCGGATTGCAGCGCTCGCTCGACTGTCTCGTCTAACTCCTTGCGCCGCGAGCGCCCTGCTACGCGCAGGCTGAAAATGACGTTTTCGTAAATCGATTTCGCAAACGGATTGTATTTTTGAAAGACCATGCCCACCCGCTTGCGCAAGGAAATGACCTCCACTTTGGGATCGTATAAACTGGTGCCGGCAATCCGGATATCACCGCTGTGATGCACGCCATTGATGAGATCATTCATGCGATTCAGATTCCGAAGAAGCGTGGATTTTCCGCATCCAGATGGGCCGATCAGTGCGGTAATCTGCCGCTCAGGAATGTCCATGGAAATTTCGTGAATCGCCTGCTTCTCACCATAGAAAAAGTTAAAATGATCCACTTTGATGAAATCATTCATCAGTGCGATTGGTTTTGTTAGATCATCTTCCATTACTGTTAGAAGCTACTCACCGCGAAGCGTTTTTTAAGCCTATTTCTGATTAAAATTGCCGTCAGATTCAGAGCCACGACGATGATGATGAGCAGCATGGCAGTCGCAAAAACCGCTGGTTTGGCGGCCTCTGCATCCGGCGATTGAAAGCCGAGATCATAAATGTGGAATCCCAAGTGCATGAACTTGCGCTCCGGATGAATAAATGGCGCAATGCCATCCACTGGCAATGAGGGCGCAAGTTTGACCACGCCGACTAACATCAGCGGCGCGACCTCGCCCGCGCCGCGCGCCATGGCTAAAATCACACCGGTGAGAATGCCGGGCATCGATGCTGGCAAAACCACGCGTTGGATCATTTGCCACTTGGACGCACCACAAGCGAGAGCCGCTTCGCGCACGCCGCGGGGCACTGCGGAGAGGGCTTCCTCAGTGGCGACGATGATGACCGGCAAAGTCAGCAACGCGAGTGTGAGCGAGGCCCACAAAATGCCGGGTGTGCCATACGTCGGCGTTGGCAATTTATCGGCAAATAACCACTGATCCAATCCACCGCCGACGAAGTAAACAAAGAAGGCCAACCCAAAAACCCCGAACACAATCGAAGGCACACCTGCTAGATTGTTCACGCAAATTCGCACCAATTGAACCAGCATTCCTTGCGTGGCATACTCTCGCAAATAGATCGCCGCAATCACACCAAATGGAGTGACCATCAAGCTCATCACCAAGGTCATGATCACCGTGCCGAAAATCGCTGGAAAGACACCGCCCTCGGTATTGGCTTGACGTGGATCTTCGGTGAGAAAGTTGCTCATGCGCCTAACCATTTCTGCCACTCTCTCGAAGAATCCGGCCCGGTTAGATGGGAAATAATTCAATAACGTTTCCACTGGGAAAACCATCTCGCGGCCATCCGCCGAGCTGCCTAACAGGCGAGACTTGGCCAGCTCCGCACGCATTTCCGCGGTCTCCTTTTGCAAGCGCTCGAACTCTTGCTGCAAGGTAGCACGGCGCTCAGCAGCCAGTCCGGGTGCGACCTCGCGCGATCTCTCAGCGCGATTGAGTGCTTCCATTTCACGGCTGATCGCGCCGATTTCCTTGCGCTCGATTTGCCGCAGGCGGCTACGCACTTCACGCCCTTTTTTCAAAACACGATCCAACGTCGGCTCGAATGCGGGATCACCGGCTTGAATCGTCTTGCCATCAGATTCGACCTGCTTGGGAAAAATAAATGCAGTGCCATTTTCACTGCGCTCAACCCACCACATTTCCTGCGGCTGCGTGCTGCGCACAATTTGACTACGATCATAGTAGCGAAACGCCTCGGCCTGCAAATCGCGGTTGCCATGGAAAAATTGGAGTTCTTCATGCTCCACGCCCTGAGCATCTTTTCGCAAGCGCTCTTGGCTTGGAATGCCCGCCGCAATTTGGCGGGTCGTATCGCCTTTTATCTCTAACAATTCGATCCGTTGCGGCCAGAACGATGCCACGCCTTTGACGCAAATGAGGATAAATAGGCCAAGCGCCATCAGCACGCCAAACGTAAGCCCAGCGGCGGTCAGCCACACCCACGGCTCGCCCTTGCGCGAGCGCCCGGTCGTGGCAAATGGCTGGCTGATGGTTGATTTCTCAGACATACGTTAGACGATTTTATTGCGCTCGCGAAGCCGCTGCCGGAGAATTTCTGCTAGAGTATTCATGAAAAACGTCATCGCAAATAGCACCACTGCACCCAAGAACAGAGTGCGATAGTGAGTGGACCCCACCGGTGCTTCTGGCAGCTCGACGGCGATGTTGGCCGAGAGTGTGCGCATGCCGTTGAAAATATTCCAATCCATCACCGGCGTATTTCCGGTGGCCATCACCATGATCATCGTCTCACCCACCGCGCGGCCAAAACCAATCATTAACGCGGAGAAAATTCCTGAAGACGCGACTGGCAGCATCACCGTCCGCACCACTTGCCAGCGATTCGCGCCGAGTGCGGCGGCGGCGGCTGTTAGAGACTTCGGCACATTTGAGAGGGCATCTTCCGCGATGGTGAAAATCACGGGAATCACCGCGAAGCCCATCATGAATCCGAGCACTAACGAATTTCTTTGCTCAAATGGCGTGCCGGTAAATTGTGGCCACCACAAACGGAAATCTGCGATGGCCTGCTGTGTGGTTGGATCGCGATAAATAAACAGCCAGCGCTCGAGCAACGGGCCGAGGTGCCATCCGAGCCAGGCGAAAAGTGCCATCACCGGCAGCACGACAAGCCACTCGCGCCCATTCTCAAAACGATTGCGCACGGCCGGCGGCAAGCGGCAGCCAATGTAGCCCATCGCCAATGCAGAGATTGGCAGCATGATCGTGATCATCAGCACCGATGGCACCCGCATTTCCCAAATCGGTGCCAGCCATAATCCGGCGAGAAAGCCTAACACCACCGACGGCAGCGAAGACATAATTTCCATCACTGGCTTGACCACCCGTTTGATTTCTAACGGTAAAAAAGCGGCTGAGAAAATGGCTGCCAAAAGGGCGACTGGCACCGAAAAAAGCAACGCGTAGGCGGTGCCTTTCAATGAGCCGTAGATCAGCGGAATCAGCGAGAGCTTGGGCTCAAAATCATCCGTGCCGCCAGTCGATTGCCATTGATAGACGGGTTTCGAGCCACCCTCATACCAAACTTTGCCAAAAAATGCGCGCCAGCCAGCCTCCGGATGCGGATCGTGAATCGCAAATTTCCGCACCGCACCGGCCGCATCTGCCACGAAAAAATGCTCGCCCTTGGCATCGATCACTGCGGTGGTGGGCGCGATGTCCAAAGTGCCCGCCCAGCGCGCTACTCCGGAGGTGCTGTGGATGATTGCGAGTTTTTTGTTAGATCCTGTTAGAAACGTGCGATTGCGTTGGCTTGCTGCGAAAAAAATCTCGCCCTTTTCAAGTGCTGGAAGCTTTTTCGTCTCGCCAAACAAGCGCTCACCTTGGTTCTCGGGCCGGAATAAACTCCACTGTGCTTGATCGCCGTTCTCGGACGTCGCCACCAACGAGACACCTCCAAACAAAAAATCCAATTGCCGCAGTGCCAGCTCGCCGTGGGGTTGGAAGACTTGTCGTTTGCTCACCCCATCGCCATCTGCTAGAAAGTAGTGCACCTTGCCATCGGTGGTGGCGATCAAGACCATCGATGCATTCGATGAAGCCCGCAGCAGTGAGGATGGAGCACTCAATTGGGAAGTCACATCCACTTCCGCCACCAGCGATAATTTCCCTTTTCCAATCAGCCCACGCTTCATCGCCAGCTTGAGAATCGAGACCTGCGAGGAGCCATCTGCGGCTTGCCGTTGGGCAACGATCACTCGGCCATCTCCAGAATCGCCATGACTCACTGCCACGACTGGGCCACTGCCATGGCTTAGCTCTTGCCAAGGTTCTAACTCAGCGCTTGGCGCAATCGACGAGCTGCCGTCTGGCGCGAATTTTCGCTCGTAGTTGATCACCATCGCGCCCACGCGGCCGTCTTCGAGACCCAAGGCAATCCGCCGGTGCACCGGATCGTATGCAAAGGAACGAACCGTCAAATCTGTTAGACCTGAAACATCTAACACTTCGCGTTTGCCGTCGGCCACATTGATGAAGATCAATGATTTACCGCCATCGTAGAAAAATGGCATCTCGCCCCATTCATCGACACCGAGCACGCGCGATTCGATCCCGTTCGAAAAACTGGCGACGTTGTTAATTTTTGCATCGTGAAAGAGCGGCACCACTTCTTTCCCGATGAAGTAGAAAATACCAAACACCGCGAGGATCACCGCGATGCCGCCCGCGCGAATGATCCAGCCCATCGCACGATCGAGCCACAATGTCGCGCGCGATACATTGAATCGATTCGGATCGGGCGTGGTCTGCTTATCTAACATTTTTTTCTAGGAAACAAAAAGACGTGCCGGACGGCATGGTTCGGCACGCGATTTGTGGGCAAAGCAAACGTCTTTTCTCAGTGAGTTAGGCCGATGATTATTTGCTTAAGCTAGTAGCCACCTCGGCGGCAAGTTCCGCTGGCATCGGAAAGTAACCTTCCTTTTCAGTGATGGTTTGGCCTTCCTTGGAAAGCACGAATTTGAGGAACTCCAACGTCAAGGTATCAAGCGCTTGGCCCGGTTTTTTGTTGACGTAAACGACGAGGAAACGGGCCAGTGGATAATCGCCCGAGAGGGCATTATCGTAATTGGGTTCAAAAAATTTCCCGTCATCACCGCTGAGTGGCACGGCGCGCACGCCGGAAGTTTTGTAACCAATTCCGGAATAGCCGAGTGAATAAAGATCGCCGCCAATGCCTTGGACCACGCCGGACGAGCCGGGCTGCTCTTTCACGCTGCTTTTGAAGTCACCTTTGGCAAGGGCGTGCTCTTGGAAAAAACCATAAGTGCCAGATGCCGAATTTCTTCCAAAGAGCGAAATAGCGCGGCCTTTCCAATCGCTAAGGCCAAGTTGTGCCCAGTCTTGAATATCTTCTCCGCCCTTCTTGCGAGTTTGCGAGAAAATCGAATCCACCTGCTTCATGCTCAGCCCTTCGAGCGGATTATCCTTATGCGCAAAAATCGCGAGGGCATCGATCGCCACCTGCACTTCAGTCGGCTTGTAGCCGTAACGTTTTTCAAAAGCATCAATCTCCTCGGCCTTCATCGGGCGGCTCATCGGTCCAATTTGCGCTGTGCCTTCGATCAATGCCGGTGGCGCGGTGGAAGATCCTTTGCCCTCGATCTGCACATTGACGTTTGGATAGGCGGTTTTGAAACCTTCAGCCCATAAGGTCATCAGGTTGTTCAACGTATCTGAGCCAATCGAGTTTAAATTGCCAGTCACGCCGCTGACGGCTTCATACTTTGCATGATTTTCATCAATGTGAGAGACTTCTGCCGCTGCGGGCATGACCGCCCACAAGAGGCTCAATATGCTGAGATGCTTGATTTTCATAAATGGATTGTGTTTCTTTTTAAGAGGCAGCGTCGTGCCCTGCAAACTTCTATTCTGTGCAGGATAAAAAAACTTCAAAGGTTGCAGTGTGACATGATCGTCACATAAATTTTTTGACGTTACATCATTGTCACATTACATCTTTTCGCCCATGCAATCTATTTTATCCCTTCGTCGTGTCATGCTTCTCTGGTTCGCTTCTTTGACGATAGCGGGCGCTGGCACTCCTATGGCTCCCGCCGCCGACGAGCCGCCCGCCACTGCAACGTGGTGCGAGTGGTTGCAGAATGATCCGGGCGAGCTTTACAAAGATAAAGGTAATCATTGGCTGGAGTCGCTGACCATCGGCGGGCGTTTCCATTATCAAGCTGCATACATCGATGGCACCGATGTCAATGGCCGTGATTTTAATGATTCTTACGATGAATACCGGCGCGCGCGCTTGGAGCTTAAGTCCAAATTCCTCACCTATTTCAGCATCAAATCGTCGGTAAACCTAGTCAATGACGAGCGCCGCAATGAAGGCGATTTGGACTGGGGCTACGATACCTTTGATGAGGCGATCATTTCTTTGGATTTGAAAAAACTCTTCGCAGCCGAGCCATTCGAGAAGTTATCGCTCAATTACGGGCGCTTCAAATTTAACATGACCGAGGAAATGCACATGTCATCCAAGGAAATTTACACGCTCGAGCGCTCTGCCATGACCAATAAACTCGCAGGCGCACAAAACCGTCCAACGGGTATGACGCTTGACGCGCAAATCGGCGACACGTCGATGACGCTCGGGATTTTCAGCGGAGAGGATGACTCGGAATTCATCGGCGGTTGGAATGACGGTCTTGCCTATTATCTTTCGGTGAGCCACACGTTGAATGATGATTGGCGCTTGATTTTTGATGGCGTTATGAATGATCCGTCCGGGGAAGATGACTTTCTCGCCTACGATTGGGCCACAGCGTTGAGCGCCGTTTATGAAAAAGACCAGTTTGGGCTGCTTTCCACCCTCGTCGTTGGGGAAAATAACAGCTCTGCCGCAAATCGCGGTGGATCGTTCCACAGTCTCACACTGATGCCGTGGTATTGGGTGGTGGAAAAGCGCTTGCAAGCAGTTTGTCAATATCACTACGCAGGAGCCTCCCAAAGCGAAGGCATGCGCACCAACAGCCGCTACTTCCGCTCCGCCCACTCACCGGGAGTAAATGTCAATGGCGGACGCGGTGATGAACTCCACACACTTTACCTCGGCCTCAATTACCACCTCTGCGGCCACCAAGCAAAAATCATGGGCGGCATCGAATACACTTCTCTCGAAACACCCGCCGGCGAAGCAGACGCGCTCACCTACAGCATCGCATTCCGGACGTATTTCTGAGATGATTGTCATACTATTTGGCGAGGCTTTGAGGCGGTGTTCTGTCCATTGATTTTTGCTATATTATTTCTGATAAACGAGTTATGTAGAAGTTTTGTGTTCTTTGGATTCGCCTTATTAAAAATTATATAAATTTTTTAATATTTATCTTGCCAATCCAGCTTGAGGTGACGATAACAGGCCTGTTCTTATGAAACACACCTTACGCATATTATTTTTTACCCTCGCTGCAAGTTCGGCATCGAATGCTCAAGTAAACCTTATTACTAATGGAGGTTTTGAGAATCCCGCAGTTCTGCCGGCCAGCAGTCAGGTATACTCAGCACCCGGCGCGGGTCCAGCATTCTGGACGATTGGTGGCCCAACTTCACAAAGTGCCGTCATTTCCTCCGGTGCTAACCCATGGCGCCTAACAGCCCCTTACGACAGTAATTATTATGCCATGGGCATCAACGGCTCTGCCACTGGTGGAACTATCCAACAAGCTTTCTCGACGATCCCCGGCCGCGAATACATCGTTAACTTTACAAATGGCAGAGCAATCGGGAACAATCAACCTCGGCCTTTGTCGGTTGTTCCTCCAGGAACGGCCAGCGGCACAAGTCTTGTATTCGATACGACTTCCTTGTTGACGTTAGGAAGCTCCGGCACTTTTTCCGTCACGGGTGATGGCTTTTTCACAGGTGCTTCGGTGATCCGTAATTTTTATACCTTTACGGCTACTTCCAGCTCCAGCACTCTTAGGTTCACCAACACCACCCCAACCGCAGAGCCGCTTACCGATCTTGCTTTGGATGATGTATTAGTATTTGAGCTGCCTGTCATCCCTGAGCCGAGCTCTGCGAGCTTGATAGCAGCATTTGCAGTGCTCTCGGCGTTCAAAAGATCACGCCGCCGTAATGGTTGATTGTTGATGCGCGAGCGTCTAAAAAAAGCGGAGTCAACCCAGACGTGTATTGATGGCAGATATATCTGACATCATTTCGTTCTGGGTTTTCTATTGAATAGATCTTGACAGCTTGCCAATTTAATGAGCGGCGAACGTCATCAACTGACGTGTTGCGGTGCCGAGGTTCATTTACCTCTAACTCAGTTGCTTGATAATGTTTTTAGTGAGGTTCGCAGCCACACGGACGAAGCGTAACAAGACTCATTAGCAGAGTCGCGCGAGGCAACCACGGCCATTTTTCCATAAGGATTGTCACTATCTTCCGTGTAGCTCACTCGTGGTCATGCGGAAGTCAATCTCATCGCACGAGAGTTTTTTGGGTCACAGCGTGTCCTGAAAGCATCTGAGCACCACGCTTTTCTCATATTGTGAAGCATGGACGGTCTTCCGCGTGGATGCGGTATTGGAAAGCAAAAGAAGCTGGCTGCATCCTATTGGAGGTATTGAAGGTATTCTAAAAATGTGGATATTTCGAGGTTTGTCAGAAAAGTCGTGCCCCAGCCGAATTTTTTGAACCTGAATCATCATTTTTCCTATCAAGTTCAGATCATGAAAAAACCTTTTATTCACCTCATTTTTTCACTTACTGTTTTGTGCTCTGCGACTTTGAGCGCACAAACATTGGTGCTCAATCCTATTGCGGAAGGGCCGAGTGTGTCCGTGAATGGCTCGGGCGGGCCGCTTTCAGCATCGGTCGAGTTGTTTAAAAATGGGGTTTCGGTGGCGAGCGGCACGACGACGCCGACGGGGCTTTTCAATTTCCCTAACATTTCAACCACTGCGGGGGATCAATTTTATGTCGAGAACGGGCAAGTTTGGAATTTCAATGCTCCAGGAAATACCCAGGGATGGTCGGTAGGTGCTGATACTTCGGTGGTCGCGGGCGGCACATGGAAGCAGACGGAAGTCGCGAATGGCAGCGATATGAGCGTGAATATTTATGGGGATAATCTGATTCGCAGCCGCGGCCGCGCGCTGGAAGTCCGCATGCGCTTTCAAGGGACAGGAAGCCGGGCGGCGAGT
Organism: Verrucomicrobiota bacterium; assembly: GCA_004294095.1. Taxonomy (GTDB): domain Bacteria; phylum Verrucomicrobiota; class Verrucomicrobiia; order Verrucomicrobiales; family Akkermansiaceae; genus Luteolibacter. The sequence goes on along the minus strand of RDZR01000055.1, from coordinate 6,136 downwards.
CTTATTTTACAAAGTGCTGGGCCCAATGGTGTTGCGGGCGGAGGCGATGATGGAAATTCTGCGATTTTAAGCACGGTCACGCTGAGCAATACGCCAAATTTCCAGACATATGTTTTTGATTTGGGAATCAATCACGCGGGCGCGGCAACGTGCTGGGTGGATGGCACCGCGCCGATTTCCATTTCGTTGTTTATTCCCAGCACGAACATCGGCGACAGCATCGAGATCGACTACATCCGAGTGACAGAATCGATGAAATGGAATTTCGATGAAGCAAGCGATTTGGGCGAGTGGAACCAAGCCGCCAATACCACGCTGACGAATACTGGCACCGGCGTGTTACGAATGGCGGCCACGAGTGCTTCCGTCGCGGTTGCAATGACGCGCCCATTTCGCGTGATAGGCTCTAACCATTTCAATCGGCTCGAAACGCGCTTGCGCCAAGTGACGACAGCCAATCCTAACATTTTCAAGTGGGCCTATGGCAGTAATCCGGCAGGATACGCGACGGGTGGATTCCAGCTTAACAACACGGTGGCTGACGGAAATTTCCAGACGATCTCCATCGATCTCACCGGCACCCAAAGCTTCGGCAACGCATGGACGGCAGGCGGCGGCGCGACGATGAACATCCCGGGTGATGCGTTCCAAGGGATGTTTGCCAATGCGGCTGGAAATTTGACGGAGGTGGATTTCATTCGCTTGCACCCTGCTTCGCGTTTTGGCCCAAGCCCAGTGGTTAATGCCGCGGGACCGCCTGCCAATGTTTCCTTTTTCATCAGCTCGAGTGGTGGAAATGATGCAGCCAACGGTCGCACCCCAGCGACGGCGTGGCAGACGTTTGCTAATTTAAAAAATTACCCGCTGAGCCCGGGGACCACGATCCATCTGAAGCGTGGCGACTTGTGGGCGAATAGCAAATTGGAATTGATCGGCAAAGGAGTGAGTGGAAATCCAATCACGCTGACCGCCTACGGGGAAGGAAATCGCCCGCGCATCACCGGCATCAATGTGACTTCCGAGCCGACGATTGTTTGGAATAATCCATCGTTCGTGAACATCAATTCGATGGATTGCCGCGATGCGAAGGTGGGCATCTATCTGAGATACACTGGGGGAAATTTGAATGGCACGGGGGAAATGTTCAACAATACGGATGTGCACATCTCGCATTGTTATTTCAAAAATATGGATGAGCCATTTGCCGACATCAACGGCAACATCGTCTTGGGCCCGCCGTTTGAATTATCATGGGGTGCTGGCATTTGGATTGGCGGAAATATCCCATCGCCATCAGGCGGCCCATGGGCATCGACCAGCACGGCAATTTTGAATAATATATCGGTTAAATTCTGTGGATTCGATCAAGTCAGCACTGGCTTTGGGATGAATTTCTACTATCCGCCGTGGTTTAAAGAGCGTTTCAATAATGTCATTTTTGAGGATTCTTGGGTGACTGGCTGTGAAAATGGCTCCATGGCATATTTCTACATCAATGGCGGCCATACCAGACGCGTCGATACGTTCATGGGCGGCAATGGATTTTATGGCAGCGGCACCACCGGTGGCTTCATCCAAGACATGAAAAGCTACACAATCGAGGATTGCGAATTTGGCTTCAACAAGCGCAATGGAACAGCCAATGATGGCGTAGGCTTTGATTATGAAGGAAATACCGATAACGTCGTATTCCAACACAATGTCATCCACAACAACGACGGCGGGGGCATGTTGATGATTAATACCAACCGCAGCAATCAAGGATTTGTGATTCGCGATAATACGTTTTGGAATAACGCGCGAAATCCGAAGAACGCAGATCAAAATAGGGAAATGATGGCAAATTCTGGAAATTCCGGAACCTTCACCAACAATGGAATTTACCTTGGTGCGGACACTCTCGCCCCACCTTCACTCGCCGTTTACAATAACCCGACCCGCTGGACGAACTATTCGGGTGGAGGAAATAACCGCGCTTCAACCCCATTTTCCGCCGTTTCTTCACGGCCGACGAGTTGGGACTTTGCTGCCTCAGTCGAGGGCTGGGCCGCTCTGAATCAATGGGCTGGATTTGGTTTTCTCAATGGCGCAATCATCGGCACTTCTTCTGGGGCCGATCCATTTGCGGAAAGTTCGCCGACATGGGTCAACACGCGCGAGCGCCGCTGGGTGCATGTGCGAATGAGCCAGACGGCCGGAAATAATGCGCAAATCTTTTTCCAAACAGAAACATTTCCCACCTACACCGGCGATAAAGCCGTCACTTTCCCGATCATTGCCGATGGCGTGATGCGTGACTACATCGTGCCGATGGGCACTGCGAGCACCTATCGCGGGGTGGTCACAAGATTCCGTTTGGACCCGACCGACGGGGCTGGATCCAATATGGTGATCGATCGCTTCGAGTCGGTAAAAAATCCATATGTGAGAAGCGTGACGCAAATTTCATCCAACCAAATCGACATTCAGTTTAACCAAGCGATGAGTCCGGATGGCGGCGTTTTCAACGTTGCAAATTACAGCCTAAGCGGCCTTGGCAAAGGCACGGCGGCGACGAATCCATCGACGATTAGCTACCTCAACACAGTAGGTGAGCCGATCTATCGCCTGACTTGGAATACAGGTCATACCAATGGACTTGATGCCACTTTGACGCTTGCCAACGCGCTCGATATTCGCGGCAATCCGCTCTGGAGCGCCAGCTCGTTCACTTTCCTCACGCTTGCCAAAATTGAGGCTGATGATGATAACGATGGCATGCCTAACGCATGGGAAACGACCTTCGAGCTCAATCCCATATCGGCTGCTGATGCCGCCGATGATTCAGATGGCGATGGATTCACCAATCTCCAAGAATACCTATCGGATACGGATCCTAAAGCACCCACCTCGCGGTTCTCTGTGGCCACGACGGAATTGTTAGGCAACATTGCACGGATTACTTGGGATTCGCGCCCGGGCATGGTGTATTACATCGAGAGCTCGACGACGTTAATCGGGGGCTCATGGACGGTGATTTCCAGCGCCCCGATCGTTGCGAACTCTCTAGCCGCGCAGTGGGATGCTCCCGCGACCCAAGATCGCCAGTTTTATCGAGTCCGCGCCTTCAGGCCGAATCCGTTGATCACGCCTTGATTATACGACATCAGGCGTGCTGTAACCATGATCGATGAGTTGATGACACCTACTCGGCACGCATGGATTGCTTCATCGCGAGCCGATTGGATAGGTGTGACCATGCAGTCACATGCAAATATGTGGATTGCATTTAGGAAAAAATTTAAGATCCACTCTCTCGATGATCCGTTGATTGCAAACATCGCTTGCGACAGTAAATACCAACTCTGGCTTAACGGACGCCTGCTTGTTTTTGAAGGACAACTCAAACGCGGCCCAACCCCGCAAGATACGTATGTCGATCAAATCGAGCTAACACCTCATTTGCACGAAGGCGAAAACACACTCGCCATTTTAGTGTGCTACTTTGGGCGCAGTGGATTTTCTCATCACGATTCAGGTAAGGCGGCACTCTGGCTCCAGGCGGAAAATGCCAAGCAGACGATTCAAACAGATAAAACGTGGCGCGCCATCGTTCATCCTGCATTCGGCACGACAGATCCACCGTTGGATAATTTTCGTCTATCAGAATCTAACATCCGCTTCGATGCGAGGCTGGATCTTATCGATTGGCAGGCGCCTTCATTTGATGATGAGCACTGGCCGTTTGCGAAGTGTTTTGGCAAAGTGCCTTGTGAGCCATGGCACATGCTTTTACCGCGGCCGATCCCGCAGTTGAAAGACAGCGGTTTGTTAGATTATGCACAATCACCGGCGATGCCGTTCATGAGTGATGGCCAAATGATTCGTTGCAAGTTGCCATACAATGCACAAGTGACGCCACAGTTCAGAGTTCGTGCTCTGGCTGGAGAGTGCATTCAAGTGCACAGTGATATTTATGCGAGCTACGGCAAGCTGCCGCGCTTGGAAGTCTTGCGGCACGAATATGTCACGCGAGATGGGGAGCAAGATTTTGAATTTCCATCATGGATCAATGGCCATGAAATCCATTACCACATCCCAGCGGGGATCGAAGTGTTAGATCTTAAATACCGTGAGACATCGTATGATACCGAGGTCTGCGGCCATTTTTCATGCGATGATCCGCAGCTCAATCTTCTTTGGGAAAAAGCCGCGCGGACGTTGCAGGTGACGATGCGGGATAGCTACATGGATTGCCCGGACCGCGAGCGGGGGCAGTGGTGGGGCGACGTCGTCAACGAAATGGGAGAAGCATTTTACGCACTCGATCCAGTGCGAGCGCCACTGCTCGCACGCAATGGGATCGATGAACTCATCGGCTGGCAGCGCGAAGACGGCAGGCTTTTTTCTCCGGTGCCGACGGGCGTGCAAGATGTGAACCGTGTGCCTCGCGATGAGCGTATTTGCGATCAAGAACTCCCGCAGCAAATGCTCGCGAGCGTCGGCTGGTATGGATTTTGGACCTATTATTGGTATTCGGGAGATTTGCAGGTTCTCATTGACGCCTACCCATCTGTTAGAAAATATGTTATGCTATGGGAGCTATCTAACAGCGGGCTAGCTACCCATCGTGCAGGAGATTGGGATTGGAGCGATTGGGGAAATCATGCGGATGGCATCGTCATTGAGCATTGTTGGTTATACCTCGCGTTGCGCGCCGCACATCGCATGGCTGATCTCGCGGGGTATCCAGATGATGCCTCACTCTATCAGAATTCCATGCGCTCGATTAAAGCCGGATTTGCCCAAAACTTCTGGCGTGGTGATCACTACCGCAGTGCTTGGCACGAGGGACCGATTGATGATCGTGCGCAGGCCATGGCCGTGGTCGCTGGCTTGGCACCGCAAGATCACCATGCGGCGATGCTCCAACATTTCATCACTCAGCAACATGCTAGCCCATACATGGAAAAATATGTGTTAGAGGCGTTGTTCATCATGCAAAAGCCGGAAATTGCATTGGATCGCATGCTCACGCGCTACGCCGCGATGCTCGCAGATGGCATGACCACGCTATGGGAACTTTTTGACCCAATCGTGCTTGATGGCTATGAGGGCATAGGACGGGGCACCTGCAATCACGCATGGTCGGGTGGGCCGCTCACAATTTTAAGCCAATACGTTGCTGGCATTTCACCGACATCGCCGGCATTTGAAACGTATCTGATCGATCCGCAATTGGGTCGCTTAAAGAATGTCCATTGCATCGTGCCCACACGATTTGGCATCATCGAGTTGGCCATTTCGCGCAACGATCAAGACACCCGCATCGATCTAACATCTCCGCAGGGCACGCATGCCCATCTGCGGATCGGCAATCCGCACTCGCAGGTCTTGATCTATCAACTTCCTGCTGAATTGGTGCAAGAAGTCGAAAAAATCGCCTACGATTCCAACTTTTTAGAATATCGCTTTCCACCCGGAAAGTGGAACATTGAATTGACTAACCCATGATCCGTTTCCTTCTTACCCTTATGTTGAGTGCTCAAATGATTGCCCAAGGCAGCCAAGTTAGCGATTTGCGTTGTGAGTATTTAAAAAATCCAGAAGGCATCGATGTCTATCAGCCACGGCTGAGTTGGAAGCAAATCTCTGACCAACGCGGTGCCAAGCAAACGGCATGGCAAGTGCGTGCGGCGAGCACCGAGGAGCTTCTCACTACCGATCAAGCGGATCTGTGGGATTCTGAGCAGGTGATGTCCGATCAATCGCAGCATGTCATTTATGCGGGAAAAAAGTTAGAACCGCGGCAGCGTGTTTATTGGCAGGTGCGGATTTGGGATCAAGAAGCTGTGCCAAGTGCATGGAGCGAAATTGCCGTGTGGAGCATGGCCCTAGGCAAGGATGATTGGAAAGGCGAATGGATTGGTTTGGAGAGCGATGTCAAAGCCAAGCCATTGTTAGATGCGTCGTGGATTTCTCATGAAAATGCTGCTGCCGAATCTAACAAAAGAATTTATTTCCGGCGTAGTTTTGTTTTGCCAGCAGGCAAGCGCATCCAAAAGGCCGAGTTCTTTCTTGGCATCAACACCGTTTTCGGCATCGCCGTGAATGAGAAACCAGCAGGCGGCGGTCGCGATTTCCGCGATGCGACGAT
>RDZR01000054.1 GCA_004294095.1 Verrucomicrobiota bacterium | reverse complement strand
AACAACTGCTGGCAGCCTTTCCGACCCCGGAGCGATTCGCCTCATGGATGGGTCTGTGTCCGGACAACCGGATCAGTGGCGGCAAAGTGCTCAAAGCCAAAACGCGCAAGGTGCAAAGCCGATTGGCGGCAGCGTTCCGGCTCGGCGTGTTCGGACTGCAACGCTCCCAAACCCGGATGGGAGGATACTTGCGCCGGATGAAGGGCAAGCTAGGCAAGGCGGAGGGAACCACCGCCGCCGCGCACAAGCTGGCTCGAATCGTCCACGGTATGATCAAGAGCCAGAAACCCTACGACGAAAAAGAAGCGTTCAAGCTCAGCTCACAAAGCGAGGCACGGCGCCGCAAAGCACTCGAAAAACAAGCCGCAGCACTGGGTTTCGTCCTCCACCCCGCCGCCGCATAACAGTTTAAGTTAGTCGGGAGGATAATCGCGTTTTGAAAAAGTGAAATCGAAAAGACCCAAGAAATCCAAAGCTCCCAGCCTTGTTAAGGGAATTCACGGGTCTTCGCGATCCATGTCGGGATGGAGACACAAGCCATGATCACAGCGAAGACCCAGCCGGTTTCCCCAAATCCAAGGGCAGTGGTTAGAAATCCGGCCAGCGGATAGGTGAGTCCCCAGCCCGCGTGGCTGAGCGCGAAATGAGCCGCGAAAATGTGCGGGCGTTCGTCGCCGCTGCTGTTTTCCGCCAGCAATTCGCTGCCGCGGACACCGAGAATGCTATAGCTCGTGCCGATCAACGACCATGCGGCCATAACTATGGCGTAGCGGGGAGCAATGGCAACCGCCACCAATGCCACCAGCATGAGGGGAGCCGAGCTTTTTACACAGAAGTTGCGTAAACGGGTGGAAAGCCGGGCATACAACAAAGCGCCGCAAACCGAGCCGACTCCAAATGCCCCCATGATCCAGGCATAGGCGGTGTCGCTGAGTCGCAGTTCGTTTTTCACGAGATCCACGGTGGACACGATGACAAAAGCTCCGGCGATACTTGTTTGTAACGCAAGAAACAACGACTGTCGTAGTTGCATGCGGTGAAACATCGCCTTGAGTCCATGACCCACCGAAACCGTAGATTTCTTCGCGTTGGTTGCATGTTCCGTCGCCAGTCGTGGCAATCCGATGATGAGAGCGGCACTGGCAAGAAACGTAAAACCATCAATCACGAAATTACCCCTGAATCCCACTAGGGCGATCACTAGTGCGGCGATTGAAGGGCTAAGGATATTGGCAGTATCATAGGCGATCGAACCAAGAGCCGCCGCTTTTGGATACTGCTCTGGCGTGACCACGTCCGGAATGACGGCTCGATAGATTGGTGTGAAAATCGCCGAGCCGAGGTTCAGCAACACAGCAAGGGCGTAAATTTGCCAGACAGCATCCGCGAAAAAGAACCCGACGAGCACGCCGCAGCGCATCACATCCGAGAAAGCCATCATCCTTCGCGCGCCCCATTTCGCTGCCAACTGACCAGCCAATGGCGAGCAAAGAACGATGACGACGATGCGAATGGCCAGCGTAATACCCAACACCGTGGATGCGGACGCGCCCACAAGTTGGTGAGCCAATAAGCCAAGCGCCAGCGATGACAATCCGCTGCCAAAAAGGCTCAGGGCGTGCGCCCAGAAGAGCTGTTGGAACACGCGGTGCTTCCATAATGGTGGAATGGGTGCAGGCTGGGTGCTCATGGGGTAATCCAAAAGATGGGGTTTAACTCCAAATTAAATAGAAGGGGAAGCAGTCTCCGTATGAGGCGACTGCTTCCGGTCTTTTTCCCATTCTCGATGTTTATTTTGCCTTAAGGGCGGTTTGCAGCGTGGTGACTGCGGTGGCTAACTTCTTAACGTTTTCTTCCGTGGTTTTTTGCGCGCCCCCAGCGGCGGATTTGTCGATGGCGGAGGCGAGCTTGTTGATTTCCGGGACGGCTTCTTCCGCCTTGGATTTCCTCTCTGCCGCGACCTTGGCAGGTAAGGCTCTCACCAAGTCACGAATGGCGAAGCCATGGTCGTGCGCTTCTCCTAGATTTTTTGCTGCTACGACGGCATCGAGTTTTGTCTGCTGGTTGCCGATTTCTTTCCAGATGCCTTCGACGGTTTCTGGAATTTTAATGAAGTGACTGTGGCCTTGGGCGGAAGCCTGGGACAGAGTCAAGGATGAGAGGGCGAGGAGGCTCATGGCCAGTTTTGCGAGTGTTTTCATAATCTAGTATCGAGTTATTGTTTTGTTGTTTTGTTTTTGCTGGGGAGAATTTGAATCGAGTCAGTTTTCGATTGTTTCGAGATCGCGATTGGTGTCCATGGCCTCGTGGATGTGATAGTGCTCGTCTTTGTTCAGAGGAAAGTCATCGACGAAGCGGGTGTGCTGGTAGCCGTGAAGTTGCATCACGAGCAAGAGCAGTCCCGCAGCCATCAGCACCACATTCGCCGCCTTGCTGAATTGCAGGAAATACGGGCTTTTCCGCCACTGGATCAGAACAACCCACATACCGGCTAAAGCAGCAATTTGTCCGACTTCGACCCCGACGTTGAACGACAGGATTCTTAAAATCAGACCATCGTGACCCAATGGCAGTTGCTGCAGACGAGTGGAAAGACCGAAGCCGTGGATGAGACCAAACAGGAACACCGCGACGAGAAGGTTGGGAGATTCGATGCCGAAGTGTTTCTTGAAGCCGCCGAGGTTATCGAACGCTTTGTAACAGACGGTCAGTGCGATGACGGCATCAATCAGGTAGAAGTTCGCTTGGATTTGCAGCAGCGTGGCGAAGACGAGCGTGATGCAGTGCCCGAGGGTGAAGGCGGTGATGAACTTCACGATGTCCTTGAACTTCGTGAGGAAGAAAATCACGCCGAACAGGAACAGCAGGTGGTCGTAACCTGTCAGCATGTGGGAGGCTCCCAGCTTGATGTATTCAAGGTTGCCACCTGCAAGAATGCCTTCTTTATCCGCATCGGAAATACCGTGGGCGGATGCGGTCATGGTGATCGCCAAGTTAGCCAATAGAAATAGGATTCGTTTCATGTTTATTTGGTCAGTTTTAATTAGAAGTTTGATGAATGAGATCGGGGTCGTTTCTCCGCGCACTCCTGAAGATCCGGTAAAGTCCAGGAAGCACGAATAATGTTAGTAAAGTGGAGGAGATGATTCCGCCGATCACAACGGTGGCGAGCGGACGTTGGACTTCCGCTCCGGGGCCGGTGGCGAGTGCCATAGGGACGAAGCCGAGGGAAGCGACCAGTGCGGTCATCAGGACGGGACGAAGGCGTGTGACGGCACCCTCAATCACCGCTTCATCCAAGGTCTTGCCTTCGCGGCGTAGGTCGTTGATGAATGAGATCATAACAAGGCCATTGAGCACCGCCACACCGGAGAGCGCGATAAAGCCGACTCCAGCGGTGATGGAGAGCGGAATATCACGTAGCCAAAGGGCGACGATACCACCGGTTAGCGCCAATGGGACCCCGGTGAAAACCAACATGGAGTCTCGGACGTTTCCGAAGGTCATGAACAACAAACCGAAGATCAGGATCAGTGCGACTGGAACGACGATCTTCAGCCGTTGGGATGCGGAGGTGAGTTGCTCGAAGGTGCCGCCCCAGGTGATCCAGCTTCCTGCGGGTAGCTCGATGTCTTGCGTCATTTCCTGTGCCTCCAAGACGAAAGAGCCGAGGTCGCGTCCACGGACGTTCGCGGTGACGACGACGCGCCGCTTGCCGTTCTCGCGGCTGACCTGGCTCGGGCCGGGGGCAAGATCGAAATCCGCGAGGTCGCCCAATGGCACGAACATCGGTATTCCGGTTTCCAAGGTGGAAACGGTGCCATTCATTTCCTGGCCGGGAATGCGGACGGGAATATGTTTCCATGCGTCTATGTCACTGCGAACCTCTTCGGGAAAACGGAGGATGAGAGGGAAGCGCTTGTCGCCCTCGAAAATCTGCCCCGCTTGCATACCGCCCAGGGCGATACTGACGACTTCCTGCACATCGGAGACATTGAGCCCGTAGCGTGAGAGCGCGTCTTCCTTCATGGTGATGCTCATCATCGGCATGCCGTCTATCTTCTCGACGCTGACATCCTTCGCTCCGGGTATGCCTTCGAGGACAGCACTGATTTCATTCGCGGCGGCAAGCAGCTCCTCGAGATCATCACCGAAAACTTTTACCGCCACATCACTGCGGACACCGGCGATGAGTTCGTTGAAGCGCATCTCGATGGGCTGGAGGAACTCGTATTTCGAGCCGGGCACACCTTCGAGCGATTCCGACATTTTCGCGATGAGTTCTTCTTTCGGCAGGCTTGGATCCGGCCATTCGGAACGCGGCTTGAGCATCACGAATCCATCCGCCGTGCTCGGCGGCACCGCATCGGTGGCGACTTCCGCCGTGCCGATTTTCGAAAAAGTTTTCTCGACCTCGGGGAATTTCTTGAAGGCGGTTTCTACCTTGTTTTGCAACTCCACGGCTTCCGTCAGGCTGGTGCCGTTGATGCGGAGGCTGTGGACGGCGAGGTCACCCTCATCGAGGTTCGGGATGAATTCGCTGCCCATACGGCTGGCTAGCAGCAGGCTGAGGGCGACGAGGACGGCTGCCCCCGTAGCGACTACGAAACGGTTCGCCACGGCGATACGCAGCAGCGGCAGATAAAGGGCTTTCGCTCCACGGATCAAGAAGTTTTCCTTTTCCGAAATCTTGCCGCGCATAAAAATGGCGATGGATGCGGGGATGAATGTCACCGAAAGGATCATCGCTGCGCCAAGGGCAAGCAGGACGGTGTAGGCCATGGGGTGGAACATTTTCCCTTCCACGCCGGTGAGGGTGAGGATGGGCAGATAGACGACCATGATGATCAGCTCGCCAAACATCGTAGCCTTGCGGACTTCTTTGGTGGCGTTGAACGTGGTTTTCATCCGCTCTTCCAAGGTCAGTATGCGTCCGAGTCGGTGCTGCGCCTCGGCAAGCCGGCGGATGCAGTTTTCCACAATAATGACCGAGCCATCAACGATGATTCCAAAGTCCAATGCACCGAGGCTCATAAGATTTCCGGACATTTTCGTGTTCACCATGCCGGTGATGGTAAAGAGCATGGACAGTGGAATGATCATTGCGGTGATGATCGCGGCGCGGATATTTCCGAGCAGCAAGAGCAGGACGAGAATCACTAGAACCGCGCCTTCGAAGAGGTTCGTCTTCACCGTATCGATGGTGGCATCCACCAAGGTGGTGCGGTCGTAAACCGGATCGGCGACGATGCCTTCGGGTAGGGTGCGGTTGATTTCTTTCAGACGCTCCCCGACGCGTTTGGAAACGACGCGGCTGTTTTCTCCGGCGAGCATCAGCACGGTGGCAAGAACCACTTCTTGCCCGTCCGCCGTGGCCGCTCCGGTTCGCAATTCTTCGCCGTAGCCGACTTCCGCGATCTGATCGAGGCTGATCGGAACGTTGCCACGGGTGGCGACGGTGATTCTCCTGATCGCTTCCAGATCCTTGAGCTGGCCGGGTGCGCGGATGAGGTATTGTTCGCCGTTCCGCTCGATGAAACCAGCTCCGACGCTGGAGTTATTATTTTCCAACGCTTCCATGATATCATCAAGGCCGATGTCATAGGAGAGCATCTTGTCGGGATCGGGACTAACGTGGAATTGCTTCTGGAATCCGCCGATGGAATTCACCTCGACCACGCCGGGGACGCTGCGAAGCTGGGGCTTGATGACCCAGTCCTGAATAGTGCGGAGATCGGTCGGCGTGACCGGTGTTCCATCGGGGTTTTTCGCGCCAGGCAGGGGCTTCACGGTGAACATGAAGATTTCCCCGAGGCCGGTCGCGATGGGTCCCATAGCCGGACTGAGTCCTTGCGGGATATTCTCCTTCACCTGCTGCAAACGCTCGGCGACGAGCTGACGGGCGAAGTAGATGTCGGTGCCGTCCTTGAATGCAACAGTGACTTGCGAGATGCCGTAGCGGGAAACGGAACGGGTATAATCCAGTGCGGGAAGGCCACCCATTGCGGTTTCCACCGGATAGGTAATGCGTTGTTCCACTTCGAGTGGCGAGAAGCCGGTAGCCTCGGTGAGTATCTGCACTTGGACGTTGGTGATGTCCGGCACGGCGTCGATGGGCAGGTTTTTGTAATTGTAAACGCCCAGCGCGGCAACCGCGAGGGAAGCCATCAGGATGAACCAGCGGTGCCTGATGGAAAATTGCAGAACTTTTTCTAACATGATTTGGGAAGGTTGGAATTTGTAAGTTGAACCTGGAATCAGTGGCCGTGGGTAGCGCCGTTCTTGAGGACATCGGCTTTCACGACGAAGGCGTTTTCCGTGACGTAGGTGGTGCCGGCTTCCAGCCCAGAGATAACTTCGATCCAATCACCATCGCGCTCGCCCAGCTCCAGCAAGGCGATCTCGTAGGTTTCGCCGTCTTTCATGAAGACGACATCCCAATCGCGAAAATTCTGGAGTGCCTTGATCTTGACCGCCACGGGAACTTCACGCTCATCAATAACGATTTCTGCATCGACAAAAAGTCCGGTGCGCCATTTTCCCTCGGGATTCGGCAAGGTGGCGATTGCCCGGAGACTTTGGGTTTCCTGGCTACCGAAGGGGGAAATGTAGGCGATTTCGGCAGTTCCCTCCATCCCGCTTGCCTCATCTTTGATCATGATTTTCTTCCCGACCTCGACGGCGAAAAGATCTTCGGAATGAACTTTTAGCTCGATCCAGAGGCTACTGAAATCTGCGATCGTGTAGATGGATTTCTCGGAGGCGACTGCACCACCAACAGCGATATCGCGGTCGATAACGACCCCAGAGATCGGTGCCTGGATGTCGTATTTCGTCAGGCTCTGATTGCTTTCCACGACAGCAAGTAACTGGCCATTCCGAACCGTTTCCCCGAGATTTTTGGTAGCTTCCATGACGATGCCGGGGAAGCGGGGGGTGACTTTCGCGATCAGGTTCTCATCTGGGATGATGCGTCCGTTCATCTTCGCAATCTTACGGATTGTGCGAGGGCCTGCTTCTTCTAATCCAAGGCCAACGCTGGCCGCGCCATCTTCGGAAATTTTCGTGCGGCCTTCATAGGAATCATACGTCCATTGGGCTTTCTTCCCTTTGTATTCCGCCATTACGGTGACATCGAAGGAATGCGGCTCCTCGACAATGCGGTTTCCGAGAAGGTAGTCGTCCTGCTTCTCATAGGTGAACTCGTCCACTCGGTCGCCGAAACGATTCAGCACCATAAGGAGCTTCACCGAACCGGGGTCGATGGGTTTGTCATTGAAGAACGGATAGACCCGGGAAAGCGGCGGGATGTCCGGCTCGTAAATGGTGACCTCGACAGCGAAGTTACCGTCGCGGAGCATGCGTCCGCCGTGGGGGCCACGTTCGTAGTCTGCGGCGGCGGCTTCGCCATGTTCGCCGGATGCGGATGTGGCTGGTTTTTCACGGAGGATGCGGATGCCGATGAAATAACTTCCAGCAAGAATGGCGAGTGTTGCTAGAACTTTAGCGGTGAGAATGATAACTTTCATAATGGTAGAAAATTTTTTTGTTTGATTTATTTAATGGGAAAACCGAGTGCTTCTTCGAGGCGTCCACCGAGTGCTCCTTCAAGTTCAGCACGGGCTTCAAGGGCGGCGTTACTGAGTTCAAAGGCGCGCATGCGGGTCTGGGTGAGTCGGTTGATGATCGGCTGTATTTGGGAGATGCCTCCTTGGCCTTTTGCCATAGCTTCTTGCGCTTTGGATAGCGCGGTTTCAAAAAGCGGCACGACCTCCGAGCGATAACGTATGGCACTTTGCTCGGCGGTGAGGGCGCTGCGGTAGCGGAGCTTTACGACAGCAGCGACGCGGGCTGGTTCGAACTGTTTGAGTTCACCCTTGGCTGCGTCGATGGAGGCTTGCGCCCCGGCGATGGCGGCTTCGTTGCGGTTCCACAAGGGAAGATCGAAGGCGAAGCCAAGTCCAAGAAAGGTTCCACCAACATCGGTATCATGTTCTGCTAGAATTCCTGCCTGAATGGAGCCGAAGCGATCTGACTGTGCGATGGCGAGTTGTGCGCGCGCCGCTTGCTCGCGTTTCAGCAGCGCGAGTCGCAAGGGGGTGCGCTTGACGGCAAATTTTTCCAAGCCGCTACTGTTAGATGGAAGTGACAGCCCCGATGGGCGTTCCACAACGATTACATTTCCACTACGGTATCCGATTCGCCTAGCAAGAGCTGCGCTGCGTGCGAGCTTCTGGCTTTCGAGCGCCTCTGCCTCAGTAGATTCATTGGCGATTTCTGCGTCGAGGAGTGCGAGTTCCACTGTGCCGCCTAGGCCAGCTTTCACGCTTTTATACATCGGCTCGTGCAAGGAAACTAAGTCCTCGCGGTTTTTTCCCCGGATGGATTGCAGTTCTTGAACGATCCACAGCTCAACATAGCGGCTATAAACATCATTGAGCACTCCTGCTACTTGGGCGCGGGCGTCTGCATTGGCGGATGCACTCTCAATGATGGCGTAGTTTTGCCGAAGGCCAAAGTAGCTGCGCTTGATGGGCTGCATGAGTCTCAATTCGATCGCAGGTTTGCCAGTGAGCGTCCGGAACTCGGCTTCAAGAATCGGATTGGGTATTTGCGTGAATGCGAGTTTTTCCGCCAAACGAATCTTGAGATTCGCATCAGCGGTTAGGATGTCAGGGTGATTCTTTAGTCCCTCGCGCAGCGCGGTGGAAAGCGGAAGGACTTCAGCATGGATGGGTAGTGAGGCGGACAGCGTCCAGACTAAGATTAGTAGAATGTTGTATTTGATCATGATAGATACTGTTGGTTGTTCAAAGGAAACGGCGCATCGCGCCTGAGCGGCGAACTCCGTCCGCCTGTATGGCGGCAGTGATAGGACGTAGGGGCTTCGACGGCACAAGGGTGCCGGAGCGCTCAAACGTTCTGCGGCGGCTTGATCAGCTCAAAGTAAGGCCCTTCTGGGCAATGCAGGGAACGGGGCAATCCGAGATAGCCTAGGATGGGAGAAAATGAGATACAAAGGGAAGTGAGCGGCGTGAAAATGGCCGGTGAAATCTGCACTGTCAGATGGTGGTGGTGAGTGTCATCGCTAGGCGCTTGGTCGTCATGGCTATCATCTGATGGATGTCCGTGCTTGGATTCCTCGTGATGGCCTTCCTCGTGGGAATGCTCGAACCTAACAACAACCTCATTTCCGGCGAACGCGCCAAGTATCATGGCAAACATGAGCACCCCTGCGGTGAGGGTGGCGAGCATGCCCATTGGTTTTCGCGACTGCATCGATACGTATTGAAAGCGAGAGTGAAATAACTATCCCGGCCCTTACGTGCAAGGACGAATTTCAGGGGTGTCGGCGCCCGAGGAATTCATTCGAGGGATTCATCATCGACAAAGCTTGGTGATTGGGTTGGTCTTTCCCTCCAATGGCAGGACTTATCATCGCACCGCGCGCTCGCATCTTTCATGGTCATGAATGGGTTTATGCGACTGAGATTAAAAAATCATTTGGCGAACCGCAGCCGGGCGATGTGATTACGCTCAAGGATTTCCGCGACCGGCCGTTGGGCACTGCCATTTACAATCCTCAATCGCAAATTGTGGCGAGGCGCTTCTCGCGGCGGCGGCAGGATTTGGATTTGGATTTTTTCTCTCGGCGGATTCGTCAGGCGGTGGATTATCGAATCGAGCGCGGCATTGATCCGAAGTTGGCTCGATTGGTGTGGTCTGAATCCGATGGCTTGCCTGGGCTGATTGTCGATGCGTATGAGGGGCATTTGGTGCTGCAGACGCTCACTCTCGCAATGCATTTGCGGCGGGAAATCATTCTTGAGGCGCTGATTCAGACGTTGGATCCCAAATGTGTGATTTTGCGAAATGACTCATCGTCGCTCAAAGCGGAGGGGATTGAGCCGGAGATTCGGGTGATGCATGGCGTTTCACCGGGCGTCATCCGTGTGACTGCGAATGAAATGATTTTTGAGGTGGATTTGTTAGATGGCCAAAAAACAGGACTCTACTTGGACCAACTTCAAGCGCACGGCGAGGTCGCTCGATGGACGCAAGGAAAGCGGGTGCTGGATTGCTTCACCAACCAAGGCGGCTTTGCCTTAGCGTGCGCGAAGGCAGGTGCGGCGAAGGTCACAGCGGTGGATGTCTCTGCCGTGGCATGTGAAGCGGCTCGCCAAAATGCAACGCTCAACGGCTTGAGCATCGACGTCATCGAGCACAATGTTTTCGATTTTCTCAAACACGCGAAGCCGGAATACGATTGCATCATTTTGGATCCGCCGACTTTCACACGAAATAAAAAATCGCTGGTTGATGCGATGCGCGGCTACAAAGAAATTCATCTGCGCTCGTTGAAATTGTTAGAAAAAGGTGGGCTGCTATCCACTTTTTGTTGTTCGCATCACGCCAAGCGGGAGTTGTTTCTTGAAAATGTGTTAGACGCATCGGTCGATGCCAAAAAATCGCTGCGTTGGCTGATGGACCATCATCAGCGTGCCGATCATCCGGTGTTAGTAAGCCTGCCAGAAACAGGATATTTAAAAGGATTTACGATGCAGGTGATTGCAACGCGCTGAAGCCGCTGGCCACCGCGCGCACGCGGGGCGAATCATCGCGAAGCTGATCAAATGCGGCTTTCATGCTGATTGAGGCGTGAGGGAGAACAAGATCGGGACAAATTTCTGCTAGAGGTTCCAAAACAAAGCGCCGCTCGAAGATGCGCGGGTGGGGAAGCGTGAGGCTGTCTGTTAGAATCGATTCTTGGCCGAGGTAAAGAATGTCACAATCAATTTCACGCGGAGCATTGCGGATTGTTTTTTGTTTTCTGCCCAATTCGCGTTCGATGCGTTGGGTGTTTTCTAACAAAAAACTAACAGATTTATCAAAATCAATTTCGATGACGGTGTTCAGAAAAAGTGGTGAGTCCGGCGGGCAATCCATCGGCTCACTTTCATAGATCGAGGCACATAAGATTGGCTCATTGGGTGTCGAGATGGCACTCAGCTTCTGATAGGCAGCGAACAAATGCGCAAGACGATCACCCACATTCGATCCAAGTGCGATGCCCGCTCTCACCTATTTTATTCAGTTAGATTTTCCAGATCCGGCATGTCGTAATTATCTTTCATGCGTTGATTTGCTGCTTCTACATCCGCTGCAGCGATGATGATCGGGCGTTGGCCGCCGAAGCATTCGATGATGAAAAACTCGGGCGCTTCTTTAGGATACAGGAGGTCTCTGGCGTGTTGTAGATCCTTCACTTCCGTGCCATTGATTTTATGGACGGCAAGTCCGGCGTATCCATCGAGGCGGCTCGTGACTGAGTCACTTTCCACCCGGGTAAGAATCACAATATCAGGATGTTTGATGAAAAGACCTTCACGAGTGTAGTCCGAATAGAAGCGTCTAACATGCAGATCTTCAAATTTTCTAGCAGCAAATAAATTGGTGTCTAACGGTTGGAAAACCAAGCCAGCAAATGCGACGAAGCGAGGATTTTTTTCGTATTGGATGGAATACATTCTGGCCCATACCAGCGGCTTGAGTGTGATTTCGATATCGTTCCAAGTCTGCTCGCGTAGGAAGCGCACGGCGACTTTATCTCCGGTAAATTTGCGTTCGATGATTTCGTTTAAGTTCACATTTTCACCGTCCAAATTGACCATGCCTGCGCTATCCACTTCATTGCCATCCAGAGAGACAATCACGTCTCCAGCTTGTAAGGCTCCATCCGCAGAGCTTTGCGGGACCACATTTCTAACAAGAACGCCGCTGTTATTGTCAGCCAATTTCAAGGCTTGGCGCATGGTTTGATTGAAGAGAGGAAACGTATTGATTCCCAAATCGGTGTAGTGGTCATACGTTCCATCTTCAACATCTTTGAGAAAGCGCCTGATGACGGGGGTTGGAATGATGTAGCCGGTGTTATCCGCTTGGGTCAGGCCTTGAAATGCCACGCCGACGACACTTTCATCCTGCAACACCGGTCCACCCGAATTTCCAGGATTGATCGCCGCATCAATCTGAACGGTGAGATGTGAGTCCACGCGGGTATGAGCGTATGGCTGGAAATCGATGCGTGAGACGACGCCGCGAGTCACCGAGAGGCGATCGCCACCAATAGGGTAGCCGATCACGCGCACTTGGGATTCGAGCTTCGGGACATCACCAAATTCAAAAACGTGGAATGCTTCGAGCTCAGAAAAATCTTCCAAGGTAAGCAGCGCAAGATCGCAATCATGCGCGATGTGCTCGACGCGTGCTGGGTATTTTTTCGGACTGCCATAGATGGTAATCAGGATGCGACGCGCGTTGGATACGACGTGAGCATTGGTTAGAATTTTGTTAGGACCGATGATGAATCCGGTGCCGATGCCGCCGCTAAATCGTCCAGTGGTCCACGGCTCAGAGTAGTCCGGATTTTGGGTAGCAACTTCAATGCGCAGAACCGAGCGATAGATATCTCGAGCTTCTTTCGCCAATAGTGGCTTCGAAAATAAAGCCAGCAGCATGAAAATAATCAAACGGTGCATGTGCCGTGAGGTTAGACTGAGGCGAGTCACTGGCAATGGAAATTATCCGGCGGGCGGCTTCAAAAGCGTTGCAGCATCGTCAGGCATTCTTCCAATTTTCGCTGTGGGCAAGACGACGTGAGCCGCGGAAATCTGCGTTCTTCAAGCAGGATCGACTCGCCATGGCGTTGCAGCATCAGGCGCTGACCAGAAATTTCTACGGCATCGATTTGGTGGCGATTTGCTACGGCGCGGATTTTTTGAATGAGCAGCAAATTGCATGCAGTTTCCGGAAGTGGCCCAAAACGATCATGCCACGTTTTGGCCAGAGCATCAATGGACGCCTGATCTGCCAGCTCTGCGAGCTCTCGGTAAGCGGCGACGCGAAGTCCGGTGTCTTCTAGCCACTCGCTTGAGAGAAAGGCGGGAACTTGATCCGCGCACTGGCGCGAAAGCCACGCCGCTTCTCGCATCACCACACAATCTGCTTTGAATGTGCAATCTTGCAAGCTGCGGATGCTGCCATTGCCTTTCAAGCGCTCGACGGATTGACGCAGCAATTGGCAGTATAGCTCAAAGCCAATCTGCGCGACGTGGCCCGATTGGCGCGTGCCTAACATATTTCCCGCGCCGCGAATTTCGAGATCTTTCATTGCGATCTTAAAGCCCGATCCAAGCTCTGTGTATTGCTTGATCGCGTGAATGCGCTTGCGTGCATCACCTTGCGTGAGCATGTCGCGCGGCAGCAATAAAATGGCGTATGCCTTTTCTCCAGCGCGGCCGACGCGCCCTCGCAACTGATAGAGATCTGCTAGACCAAAGCGATCTGCGCGGTCGATTAGGATGGTATTTGCATTGGGGATATCAATGCCCGTTTCGATGATCGTCGTGGCTAACAGAACGTCCGCATGGCCGTTGACGAATTCGTGCATGACCACTTCGAGATCATCTTTGGCCATTTGGCCGTGGCCGATGAGGAGTTTCGCCTCGGGCACGAGTTCGCGAATTTTTCTGCCCATCATTTCGATGGTTTTCACCCGATTGTGTAGGAAAAATACTTGTCCGCCGCGTTTGATTTCCCTGCGAATGGCATCGCGAATCACGCGCTCATCGTAGGCACAGATCGATGTAGAAACCGGCACGCGATTGGGTGGGGGAGTCTCGATGGTGGACATGTCACGAGTGCCCATCATCGCCATGTAAAGTGTGCGCGGAATCGGCGTGGCGGATAAGGTGAGCACATCCACATGGGTGAAGCGTTGCTTGAACGATTCTTTATGAGCGACACCGAATCGTTGCTCTTCATCGATGATGACGAGGCCCAGATTTTTAAAGTGCACATCGGGCGAAACAAGCCGGTGCGTGCCAATGACTAAATCGACAGATCCATCTGCTAGACCTTCAATCGTCGAGCGGATCTCGCTAGCAGAGCGGAAACGATTGAGCAGTTCAACTCGCATCGGGTAGTCGGACATGCGCTCGCGGAACGTGCGCCAATGTTGTTCTGCTAGAACAGTGGTAGGCACTAACAGCGCCACTTGTTTGCCGCCAGTGATCGCTTTAAACGCGGCGCGGATGGCCACTTCGGTTTTACCAAAGCCGACATCGCCGCAGATCAAACGATCCATCGGACGAGCGGCTTCCATATCGCGCTTGGTCGCTTCGATCGCGAGCTTTTGATCTTTGGTCTCGGCGTAATGGAACGATTGCTCGAATTCCCACATCCATTTGGTGTCTGCAGCAAATGCATGGCCGCGCTCGGATTGCCGCTCAGCTTGCACACGGAGCAATTGCGCCGCGTAATCCATGATCGATTTTTCTGCGGCCTTCCGCGCATTTTTCCATGAGGTGCCACCGAGTTTGGTGAGCTCGGGTGGCTTGCCGCCGATGCCGATAAACTTGCCGACAAGGTGTGCTTGATCAAGTGGCACGGCGAGCAGCATGCCGTTGCGAAATTCTAACGAAAGTTCATCGCCCTCATCGCCGGATTCGATCCCGCGATAGCGAGCGATGCCATATTCATAATGCACCACGAGATCGCCTTCATCGATTTCATCTAACATTTTCCGCGAACGGATTGTTTGCGCATGCTCGATGTAGCTGCGGCGATGGCTCAGTGGTGCCCGGTAGCGGCCAAAAAGTTCTGAAGAGGCGAGCACGGCCAATCGAAGATACGGCACGGTGAAGCCACCGAATAATTCGCCGGTCATTGGCTCGATTCCTAGATCACGGAGCAAATTTTTACCTGCCAATTCGGTGAAGCGTTCTTGCTCGCCTTGATTGCTGAAGACCATCAGCACGTCCCAGCCGTCTTTTTTCCAATCGCTGAGTTGGGTGAAAAATTGCTCGCGGCGAGCTTCATCTAACACAAAATCGCCCGCGTCGAAATTTCCTAACGGACTGTGAAAGTGGGCGAGAGTAAAATCTTCTTCACCTTCCAATGTGCCATTGTCTTCCGTGATTTGAACGTCCGCAGTGCAGGCTTGATCGATCGCGATCGTAAAATCATTCGGCAGCCGATAATCTGAGATGCATGCTTGGTTTGCTGGCTCACCAAAACGAATTTCTGCTAGATTGAGACGTTTGATCGATGCTTGACTATCGAGATCAAATTCGCGGATCGATTCAATTTCCTGATCAAAAAATTCGATGCGAAGCGGCTTTAATCCATGGAAGGGAAAAACGTCCAAGATGCCGCCTCGCACTGAGCATTGGCCACGGCTGGTGACCATGGGAACTTGCTCGTAGCCACGACCGGTGAGCATTTCGGTAAATTGCCGCAGCTCGAGCGAATCGCCCACTTGCAGGACTTCGCGATTTCCTAACAGAGCAGACGGTGCTGGTGCGGTTTGATTGAAGTCTTCACTGCCGCAGAGGATGACAATCGATTCGTTGCGCGCTATTTCCTCTAACACACACAACCATTCCGCAGTGGCTTCCGGATCGCCTAACATCTCCTCCCGCACCTCGCCAGGGCCTGCGGGTAAAACGAGTGCGTTGATTCCCCAAAGTGCCATTTCCATGGCGAGGCGTTCACGTTGCCGTGGTCTTTCGCAGACGATCCAAAATCGGTTTTTGCCGCTGGCTCGCACGGCATGCATCACTGTGCAGCAAGCAAAGGCTTGCGCGGATTCTGTGATGTGTCCGAGCACGATTGGCCCGACATCTTTTCCGCCTGAGAGAAGATGCGCTGTGAAGTCTGGATGATGAGCGGCTCGTGCAATCAAGCCGCTGGATAGAATGCGTGCGTCAGGCACGCTTCATCGATAGGCGATTACTTCTATTGCGCAAGCGGCATCCTATAATTTTGGATCTAATGGTAAGATTAAATGCGCAAGATGATGAATTTTAGCGTCGGCGTTTTTCAGAATTACTTCGATGATTTTTTCATATATCGCAAGCCAATGGCGAATCGTTTTCGCGTCATACAAAGCCGCACTGTATTCGCATTTCAACACAACTCGATTTTCATTTTGCTGGAGATTAAATGACAGATCGAAGTTGACAAATTGCTTTGGATTGGTGGTGATTTCAAATTGGATTTTGTCGAAACGAAGCTGATTTGAGTTGATATGATCGAACCTTAAGAGGCAGGAAATTACAGGTGGTTGGTTGGTATCCATATCCCAAGTGCAATCATGGTGATCAAATGCATCTAACATCTTGGTCTGCACCGCATTGGTGAAATCACGAAATGAACTCTCAGGATTGGGCGATAAGCGCAGTGGCAGAATGTTAATGCAATGCCCAATCAACTCATCGGAGCCAGTAGGTAGCTGGATAGCGATGGGCACGCCGATGAGTAGTTGATTTTGATCGGTTAGGAGGTGCAGGAGAATTGCATAGGCGGATAGGAGCGATACAAACAAAGTGCCGCCGAGTTGAGGTGACGCTTCTTTCAACTGCGAATAGAGATCCGGATCCAGAGTGAGGTATTCCGTTCCACCGGCGTATTCTTTGATTTGCGTGCGAGGTCGATCAGTCGGTAAATTCAGCGTCGGGTAGCCGCAGCCATCAAAATTCAAGCAATCATCATCCCGGTGTTGGTTGTTGCAAAGGTCGCGTTCAAGTTTGTCTTTCCGGGCAAAATCAGCAAAGGACATCGCTGCGGCCAATCGCGGCAAACGCTTGGCTTTGCGAGCATTGTATGCTTTAGCCAAATCAGTTAGAACGATTTTAAAAGACCACTCATCACACACTAATTGGTGAGTCGTGAATAAGAGCTCATGCCGATTTCCTGCCAGATGGATGACATGTAGCCGGACGATTGAGCCTTTTTGTAAGTCAAAGGGGGTGGAACATTCTGCTTTTTTTATTAAGTTAAGCGGTAGAAGTTTCGATGGCGATTGGTCTGTGAAGTTTGAATAATCATGAGTCATCACTTCTAACATTTTAGGTGCAGGATGATAATATTGAGTCATCCCGTCTGCTGAGAACGTGCTGCGCAATGCAGGGTGGCGCGTGATCACGTCTAACAAGGCGAGTTGAAGTGCTTCACGATCGAGATTCCCCTCCATGGAAATGATCTTAGACTCATTGAATGCACAATTGGCCTCGTCACCTAACAGAAGTGTGTTAAAAATTTCTCGTTGTGCCTGAGTGGTAGGTGCTTGATCAATGCGCGGAAATTGTTTGGGTGCTTCGATGTCCGTTGCCGATGCATGAAGTGGCAGAAATCCAGCATTTTGCATTTCTAGGACTGCCTGAGAGAAGGCGCAGACAAGGTGATCAAAATCTTCATTTGTGTGTGCTGTGGTAAATTGCAGCGGCTTTCCTGCCCAAATATAAATGCCTTTTTCCTTTAGATAAATCCATAACAGGCTCACAAATTTTAAATCACTGGCGTGCTCTATGGCTGCACATGCACTGAAGTTTGAGAGGTGAATGGGCACCCGAATTTTCTGAAAGTGATCATTCAATGTTCGGCAAAATCGACTGACGCGTTCTGCCAAATCAAGGCTACTTCGCCATTGCTTTTCAACCGCATCAAGCAACTCGTCCGGAGATTGGTCAAAGATGAATGACCCAGGATCCAGCGTCACATCGACGTAGGAATTGCCATCAATGTCGATAAGTTTGGACCCTTTCGAGCCATCTGAGAGAATCGGATATGCCATTTCATTGCACATCGATTTGAATGTGACTGGCGCCTTCGAGTCCACATGGTGGGCGAAATTTCCGGCTGCGAAATTTTTGGATTGTTGAGTTTTTGCGATGTAACGAGCAGTTAGAGCAATGAGCGCAACTTGTTGTGTTTCTGTTAGGCATTCATTTTCAGCATGGCTGAACTTCGCTTGCAAATGTGGAGGTTGCTCGATCGTTTGGGCATCTTCTGCCAGCATGGATGAAAGCGCTTTGCGCTGGAATGGATATGTGGGCAGATGAACCCGTTTGCGATTTTCGTTTTTGAAAAATTCTGACCAATCTAGCGTTATACCGTGGCTCCATAAGAACCCTACTTGGTCTAACAGGTTTTCAATTTCTGTATCAAGCCCAGGAAGCGATGTAATCAAATTTCCATGAGCAGATGCAGTAGAATCTAACAAAAAAGTAGAAAGCGCTTGCCCTGGGCCTACTTCAATAAAAAATGAAATCACCTCTGCGGATTGTGCGGTGTTTAGAGCATCGGCGAAGCGCACAGTCTCTCTGAGTTGGCGCGTCCAGTAGGCTTGCCCCGTAAGTGTTTGGTAAGTGATGATTTTACCTGTTAGAGAAGAAATCCAAGGTCGCTTTGGTTCTTCACATGGTATCATCGAGGCTTCTTCGGTAAAGCCATCGAGCATGCCATCCATCATTCTGGAATGAAGAGCATGTGATGTTTGCAATGTGTGGTTTGGAATTTCTCTAGAATTCAATGAGAGCTGGAAATCAGCGATTGCTTCATGAGTGCCCGAGACGGTGCAGTGCTCACGGCTATCGATTGCGGCGAGATCCAAATTGTTTGGAAGTTGCAGGGATTCTGCACTCGCACGCACGGCTAACATCGCACCATTTGGCAATGCTTGCATTAATTCTGCTCGTTTTACTAACAGTTGCAGCGAGTGCTCTAATTTCATGGCACCTGAAATCACTGCTGCAACATATTCGCCGATGCTATATCCAATCACCGCCGATGGCATGATGCCTAAGGAAATCCAGAGCTTGGCGAGTCCATATTCAACGGCGAATATACATGGCTGAGTTAGTCGAGTTTGGTGAATCGCATTCTCGGCTTCCGCGATTTCATGGGCAGATGGATAGAGCGTGCTGCGGATATCGAAGTGCAGCCATGGGCGCAATAATAAAGCACACTCGTCCACCGCTTGTTTGAAGATGTCAGAGGTGTCGTATAAACGGCGGCTCATGTTGACCGATTGCGCGCCTTGACCGGGAAACAAAAAGATTGGCGCGGTCTTATGTTTAGTTGCGGATTGTGGTGTGTATGGCGCGCGTAATTTTTGAACAGCTTCTTGGGTGTCTTTACACACCACATAGCGCCTAACAGGAAATGCATGCCTGCCCATTGCTAGAGTAAAGCTCACATCTGCGAGGTTAGGTTCATGTGCTTCGATACGATCTGCGAGACGACGAGACATCGTATCTAACGCTGCGTGTGAGTGCGCGGAAAGAATGAGTAAATGCGTGAACTTTCCATCATCACTTGCTTGCGCAAACGGAGGTTCTTCTAACACAATATGTGCATTGGTGCCACCAACACCAAACTCATTCACTCCAGCAAAACGAGCCTGATCTTTGACGGGCCAATCGATGTCGTTGGCTGCTGCTATAAACGGACTGTTAGAAAAGTCGATTGCATCATGTTGCTGCGAATCGTGCAGAGTGGCAGGAATTTTTTGGTGGCGGAATTGGAGCAGTGTTTTAATCACTCCGGTGACTCCTGCTGCGCAACCGAGGTCGCCAATATAGGATTTGCCGGTGCCGATGACGCAGGTTTCCGGGAGCGTTGCCCCTGCTTCTTGAAATGCTTGAGTGAGTGCAGCTATCTCGATAGAGTCTCTATGCAGTGAGGCATGTGCCTCGATGTATGAAATTTTCCTAGGATGCACTCCCGCTGATTTGTGCGCTCTCGCGATGACTTCTGCCTGAGATGCCATGCTTGTGGTCTTCAAGCCGATTTTATCAGATCCATCATGGTTCACAGCCCAGCCTCTGATGATGCCATGAATCGCATCTCCGTCTGCAATCGCTTCACTCAACCTTTTGAGTAGTATCACTCCGCAGCCATTGCTAGGAACAGTCTCTGCTGTTAGAGCATCAAGCGTGCCGCACGTCCCATCAGCGGGCATCATGCCCTCGTTTTTCTGGAAAGAATCGCATCCTTGTAGGAATGTGATCGAAACTCCACCTGCGAGGGCCATCTCGCATTGATGAGTTAGCAGTGCAGTCGCCGCTTGAGCAATCGCCTCCAGTGAGCTGGAGCAACCAGACCGCACGGTGATATGAGGACCTCTTAAATTGAGCTTATAAGAGACTCGCACGGGCATGAAGTCCTTATCATTTGAAACAATTTTTTGATCAGCTCCTGCCTGACATTTTTCTGCTAGATTATGCTGCGAGTGGGCATTCAGACTAAAGTCGGCATAGACACCAATCATTCCAGAGTAGGTGTGCGGATCGTAAGCTCCGTCTTCCAACGCCTCCCATGCACATTCTAAGAAAATGCGCTGCTGAGGGTCCATCAGTGCAGCTTCTTTTGGGGAAATGCCGAAGAATTCGGCGTCAAACATTTCTGGATACTCTAACACATTGCACGGCATCACATCATTTTCGGCTTCAGCCTGCTGGTCATGAACGCGTGTGATTGCATCACGACCAGCCATCAGATTGCACCAGAGCGCATCAGGATTTTCCGCCATCGGGAAACGGCAAGAGATGCCGATGATTGCGATGGCTTCCGCTGCGGATGATTCATTTCTCATATTCGATAGCAGTAGCTTTGTTTCTGGAATTTGGCAGCATGCGATGTGCAGCGCAGTTTTTGCCATAATGAGTGTGAGGAAAATTCTTAAGCTCCAGGTGAGGGATCTAACGTCTTCCGGTTTTTGATCCAGTGCAGCAACACGGGAACCACAAAAATCAGTAAAGTCAGCAACGAGGCTCCTATGTCAAAGCCCTTGCTCGCTAAAAAGTCATGCACCGGGTTGCCTTCTCCGAGAAAATGCCTCGGCACACTCAAGAGTAATTTCACACCTAACAGACCGATGACCAGAAACGCGCAGGTTTCCAGAAATGCGAATTTCTCCATCAGCACCACAAATCCTTTTGCCGCGAACCGCATCGCTAAAATGCCCAGAAAAACTCCCGTGCAGACCAAGATCAATTTCGAGGGCATTGGGAAATTTTTCACATAAGCCACCGCAGCGACCACGTTATCGATCGAGAACGCAAGATCCATGATCTCGATGGCACAGACAGTGGACCAAAACGGGCCTAACAGATTTACACTGTAGCGCATAAGCCAAGAAGATTTCCGCGGTGAGCTCTCAGCGGTCATTTCATCGCCATCGGTTTTTTTGCCAAAAAAGTGTGAATATGCGAGCCACAACAAATAAAGCCCACCAAGCGGTTCTAACCACCAAATGGTGATCAACCACGCTGCGCCAACGAGGCAAATACCGCGAAAAAGATAGGCTCCAAGAATCCCGTAGCGCAGGGCTTTTCCTCGCTGCTCGGGCGGCAATTTCATCACCATCGTCGCGAGCACCGCTGCGTTATCGACCGATAGAATCCCTTCAATTAAAATTAGAATTAAAATCACCATCAACCCAGCAGCTGGGTCCGGCCCTAAAATCATCGTTGTCCAATCCATCGGTTGTGGGCCGATGATTGCGATCTCCGACAAATCTGCAATCTTGTTTTGTCGCCGTGGCCATTAGCAGCAGAGAGTTTTATTCATCACCGCGAGTGCGATGAATAGAATTGTCGGTAGGCGACGCTATAAAATCAGTTAGAAAAATTTGACCAAACAAACCAAACCGATGGGATTAGAAAAAATGACGCGAAAAATGCAGGAAGCGCTGCAAACTGCCCAAAGTCTCGCTTCCAAATCAGCCCATGCCGAACTTAAAAGCCTGCATGTGCTGCTTGCCCTGTTGCAACAAGATGGCGGCGTGGTCGTGCCAATTTTGCAGCAAGCTGGCATTGATGTAAACGCACTCAAAGCATCTGCCGCCGCCGCTCTTAGCCGCGAGCCGAGCGTGCAGGGTGCGAGCACGCAGCCGCAAATCAGCATGGGGCTGCGGGCCACGCTGGAGGCGGCCGATCGGCAGCGTGAATTGTTAGGAGATGATTTCCTGAGTGTGGAACACTTTTTGTTAGGCACATTGCAGGGTGATTCTCCAGCCGGCAAATTACTCAAGGCGGCTGGCTTTGATCACGAAAAAGGATTGCAGGCGGTGAAGCATATTCGTGGATCGCAAAAAGTGACGGACGATGCTCCTGAAGGGAAATACCAGACGTTAGAAAAATACGGCACCGATCTAACAGAAAGAGCACGTGCAGGGAAAATCGATCCGGTGATTGGGCGCGACCATGAAATTCGCAGGGTGATGCAAGTCCTGTCGCGGCGCTCGAAAAATAATCCGGTCCTCATTGGTGAGCCGGGCGTGGGGAAAACGGCAATCGTCGAGGGGCTAGCGCGCCGGATTGTTTCCGGGGATGTGCCGGATTCAATGAAGCGCAAACGCATCATCGCGCTCGATCTCGGCAGCATGCTCGCGGGGGCCAAGTATCGAGGCGAATTTGAAGAACGCCTCAAATCATTCTTAAAAGAAGTGAGCGAGTCCCAAGGGCAGATCATTTTGTTCATCGATGAATTGCACACCATCGTCGGTGCCGGTGCGAGCGAAGGCGCGGTGGATGCCGCCAATTTACTCAAGCCGCAATTGGCGCGAGGCGAGTTGCACACCATTGGCGCGACGACATTGGATGAATACCGCAAGCATATTGAGAAGGATGCCGCGCTCGAGCGACGTTTCCAACCGGTCATGGTCGGCGAGCCATCCGTGGATGACACAGTGGCGATTCTGCGCGGGCTCAAAGAACGTTACGAAGTGCACCACGGCGTGCGCATTCAAGATGGTGCCATCGTTGCGGCGGCCATGCTTTCTGATCGTTACATTTCAGATCGTTTTTTACCGGACAAGGCTGTCGATTTGGTCGATGAAGCCGCGTCTCGATTGAAGATTGAGCTCGATTCGATGCCGACTGAGATCGATGTGTTAGAACGGCAGATTCTTCAGTTAGAAATGGAGAAAAAAGCACTTGAAAAAGAGACGGACAAAGCATCTGCCACTCGTTTGGAAAAAGTGCGTGAAGAGCAGGCCAATCTCAAAGAGCAATCCGGCGGACTGATGACCCAGTGGCGCAACGAAAAGGCGATCATTGAGCAAGTTCGCACTGCTCAAGAACGCATTGAGACGCTCAAAGGCGATGCGGAAAAAGCGCAACGCATTGGCGATCTAACAACAGCTTCCCAAATTACCTATGGTGATTTGCCTGAAGCGAATCGTTTGTTAGAAACGGCGAAGAATCACTTAGGCGAGTTACAACACTCCGGTGCGATGCTTAAAGAAGAAGTGACGGAAGAGGACATCGCGCGCGTTGTTTCGTCATGGACGGGCATTCCGGTAAACCGATTGCAAGAAGGCGAAAAACAAAAGTTAGTCTCGATGGAAGAGCGCCTTGGGCAGCGAGTCATCGGCCAGAAAAAGGCCATCCGCGCGGTGGCCAATGCTGTTAGACGGGCGCGGGCTGGCTTGCAGGATGAGAATCGCCCGATTGGATCTTTTCTTTTTCTTGGGCCCACAGGGGTTGGTAAAACCGAGCTTTCCAAGGCTCTCGCAGAATTTTTATTCGATGATGAAATGGCGATGGTCCGCATCGACATGTCTGAATACATGGAAAAACACAGCGTCGCGCGCTTGATTGGTGCGCCGCCAGGTTACGTTGGCTATGAGGAAGGTGGGCAGCTCAGCGAGCAAGTGCGGCGGCGCCCGTATTCGGTGGTGTTGTTTGATGAGGTGGAAAAAGCTCACTCGGACGTTTTCAATGTTTTATTGCAAGTGCTCGATGATGGCCGCATCACCGATGGCCAAGGGCGCACCGTCGATTTTCGCAATACGGTGTTGATCATGACATCGAACATCGGTTCTCAATTTATTCTCCAAGAGAGTAATGTAGAGCAGCGCGAAGCATTGGTGATGGAGGCCTTGCGCGGGCATTTTCGTCCAGAATTTCTCAATCGCATTGATGAGACGATTGTTTTCGATCGCCTCGCGCAGGATGACATCACCATGATCGTGGATCTCCAGCTGGACCGGGTGCGCAAGCGGCTTGCCAAACAAGGGCTAGGGCTTGCCTTGAGCGAGGCAGCAAAAATTCAACTCGGGGTGCTCGGCTATGATCCGATTTACGGTGCTCGGCCGTTGAAGCGTGCGATTCAGAATCACCTGTTAGACTCACTGAGCTTGCAAGTGTTAGAAGGCAATTTTTCCGAAGGCGATGTCATACAAGTGGACTACCGCGATGGAGCTTGGAATTTTTTAAAATAAGATCGCCCCGCGCAGGATGCATCCGTTAAGCGTGGGCATGAGTTTTTCGCTCCATCCAAAATTGGGCCAGCGCAGTCATTTGATTGGGCAGTTAGACGGCTGCGTGCTTTTGCTCAAAGATCACGCGCATTTTCCGTGGATGATTTTGGTGCCAGAGGTGGCAGACGGAATTGAGGATCTCCATCAGTTAGATGATGAGCGCTACCTTGAGGTGTGCCAAGCGATTCGCAAAATTTCCTTTTTCCTAACAAATTTTTTTAAGCCGGAAAAACTCAATGTCGCCTGCATCGGTAATCAAGTGAGGCAAATGCATATTCATTTAGTGGCTCGTAATTGTGATGATCCGGCGTGGCCCGGCACGGTGTGGGCTCACTCAGACTGGCAGCCGCGCGATCCGCAAGAGATTGAAGCGATCGTCAATGCAGCGCGTGCGGCGTTGATCGATGCGAGATAGTTCTTTTCCGCCAAGCTCGGCAATACTAAGATCGTGATCATGCTTCCAGCGATAACGGGACTCTCGGCGGATGCTCTGGTCGGCTGGCTTCAGTCTGCGGGGCAGCCGGCCTTTCGCGCGCAGCAAATTTTTGAATGGGTTTGGAAAAAGCAGGTTCGTTCATTTGATGAAATGGCCAATCTGCCCAAGGCATTGCGCGAGCAGTTGGCGCAAGCGTTTCGCATCACTTCGTTAGATCACTCGCAGACGCAGGGAGCGGCCGATACCACCAGGAAATTTTTGTTTCGTCTGCATGATGGGCGCTATGTTGAGAGCGTTTTGATTCCTGCCAATCCGGCACTTTATGGGCAAGCCTCGGATCGCCTCACGCTGTGTGTTTCTTCACAAGTTGGCTGTGCGTATGGCTGTAAATTTTGCGCATCGGGTCTAGCAGGATTCACTCGTCATCTCGATGCTTCGGAAATCGCAGGCCAAGTGCTGGCCGCCGAGCAACTCAGCGGCCAGCGGGTGGATTCGCTCGTTTTCATGGGCATGGGGGAGCCGTTGGCAAATTTGGATCAATTGCTGGTCGCCATTTCCTTAATCACTCATGAGCAATCACTCCATCTCGGAGCACGCCATCTCACGATTTCCACCTCGGGTTTAGTGCCGCAGATCCGTCAATTGGCCGAGCATCCGCAGCAGATCCGATTGGCTATTTCACTTCACGGCGCAACTGACGAAGTGCGCGAACAAATCATGCCGATCAACCGCAAGTGGCCGGTTGCCGAGTTGTTTGCCGCTTTAGAGTATTGGAATGCCCGTAAAAAACAAAAACTCACCCTCGAATACATTCTCATCGAGGGCGTGAACGACGCTTTGGAGCAAGCTGAAATCCTCGCCAAGCGTGCTCAAAAAATCCAAGCAAAAGTGAATCTGATTCCCTACAATAAAGTGGATGGCTTGTCATGGAAAAGGCCCTCCGATAATCGTTGCAAGGCATTTCGTGAAGTCCTCCGCCGCTCCGGTATCACCGCCAACCTGCGCTTGGAAAAAGGTCATGACATTGATGCTGCATGTGGCCAACTGCGCCTCAAACAAGAAACCCATGAAGGCATCATCGCCGCACCGGCAAAGCAATCATCTTGAAATTTCTGAACGGGACATTTTTTGCCTCTTTTCTTGTGATCCCCTAAAATCCTGCCCAACGTAAAACCACATGAATTCTGCTATTGAACTAGATCATCCATTTCAAAGGTGGTTCGAATCACTTGGACAAATTCCCCAAGCCCATGCTGAGCTCGTCAATCGTGATGCCTGCAATGAGTTGATGCGTGCGCTATACGGGCCCGTCGAAAAACCCGGGCGGTGCATACTTTTGCGGGCGCCGCGAGCGGGGCATGGAAAAAGCCACTTACTGACTCGTGTCCAGCACGGTCTCTCTAACAGCCATGAATTTATCCCGATCCAAGCCGGCTATCATTGCCGTGTGGATGCGTCTTCTTTGTTAGATGATACGATTCGCCGCCTGAGCCGTCCTTTGCCGGCAGCAGGTGGCCTGTGCGTGCTGGATTTGATTGTTCGCCGTATTTTTGCGTATTCTTTGCAGCCCTTGGTCGCATCCGGTGAAGTGCCATGTCAAGATCGGGAAAGTGCTTTAGCAGCTCTACGCACCCGACCAATCGAAACGTTCGACTTCCATCATCCCAATGCCGTCACTGCACACTGGGCAGCAGAAAATTTTTACGCACTCAGCCAGCGCCTCAGCCATGAGATAGCCGCTCGCTGCCATATGCCGCTGGGAATGGTCGCGTTCTGGGTGAGTGCTTTATTTCAGTTTGCCAATACCTCGCTTGCAGATTCTTCACGCTTCGATGATCTAACAAAAAATATTCATGCGGCAAAGTCTGGAGATGCCTCGGAGATGGATCGTGTGCAGGCATTGCTTAGCATGACATGCTTAGTCACTCGCGTGGTGCTCGTCGCAGATGATGTTGAGGCCTTTTCCACGGATGAAAATGCAGCCATGCGTTTTGCCGCTTTTCTCGGTTCATTGCGCCAAGCGGTGCCTCAGCTCGAAGTCATTTTATCAGTCAATCAAGATATTTGGGAAAGCGCGTTCTTGCCACGCTTGAGCGGGGGGCTTGCGGATCGCTTGTCTGAAATTGTGATCGAGTTGAAGCCACTATCCGAAGAGGAAATCATCGCCCTGTTAGAATCGCGCGCACCTGGCTTGGGTGCGGTAGTTCTACCGCATATCGATTTGAAGCAATCTGGCACTCATGCACGCGGGCTGCTGCAAGCAGCAGGTGTTGCATGGGCTATCGCTCGCTCGCAGCTGCATGCACCAGTCCAAGCAGAAGTCGAGCCCGAGCCAGAAGCTCCGCCAGTTTTCTTGGAAGAAACTTCCCAACCGGTGCCTAGCGACGAAGAAATGCCCTCGGCAGAAACTTTCGCTGAGCCGTTAGAAGATGAGCCGCAGCCGCGAACTCAGCTAGTTGATGACTATCTGGACGAGCAACCAACTACGCAGCCGGAGCACCCATCGCCATCACCCGAGGTGAAAGACATTTCGGCAGATCAGCCCACTGCCGCACCGCCAAACCAAGAAGACAGCGAGCGTGTGGATGAATTGCTCCGCCAATTCCGCGATCGTTATGGGCGCAGCACCTTGTGAAATTTTTCACAAAGCCCTTGCGAAGTGGGCAATTTTGCGCACTTAGTGGGCAGGGATTTACGCATGAGTCACACCACCCAAGAAATCGAAGCACCGGACAGCCTTGCCCGCACAGCGCGTGAAGCGGAAAATTACCATGCAGAGACTGACGATTTAGTCGGTGAGCGCATGGTTTTGAACATGGGGCCATCTCATCCTGCCACGCATGGTGTCTTGCGCTTGATTTTGGAATTGAACGGCGAAGTGATCGAATCCGCCATTCCAGATGTGGGCTTTTTACACCGTGGTGACGAAAAAATTGCGGAAAACATGCATTACAATCAGTTCGTTCCTTACACGGACCGTCTTGATTACCTCGCGCCGTTAGCCAACAACGTCGCCTATGCCTGCGCGGTGGAAAAATTGATGGGCTGGACTCTGCCGCCGCGAGGCCAAGCCCTGCGGGTTTTGTGCTGCGAGTTGGCTCGTATTTCCTCCCACATGTTAGGCGTGGGAGTGTGCGCGATGGATGTGGGAGCGATGACGGTTTTCCTCTACACCTTCACCGAGAGGGAAAAAATTTACAACATGTGCGAGCAACTCACGGGTGCTCGCTTCACCACTTCTTACACTCGCGTGGGTGGCCAATTGCGCGATATGCCGCCTGGTTTTGAGGCGACTGTGCGCCGCTTCCTCGACGAATGCACTGGATCGATCAACGAGATCTCGAAATTGTTAGATAAAAACAAAATTTTCATCGAGCGCATGGTGGACGTGGGCATCATCAGCCGCGAATCTGCGATTTCTTACGGCATGACTGGCCCGAATTTGCGCGCATCCGGCGTCGCGCGTGATTTGCGCAAAGATAATCCATACCTCGGCTACGAAAATTATGAATTTGACGTGCCGATTGCTGAAGAGGGCGATTGCTACGCACGCTATTTGGTCCGCATGGAGGAAATGAGGCAATCGATTGCACTCTGCCGCCAAGTGTTAGATAGAATGCCAGACGGGCCGGTGAATTTGGCCGATCCTAAGAGCATGCTGCCCAACAAAGAGCGGGTGATGATGTCGATGGAAGAACTCATCCATCACTTCATCGTTTCCACACAGGGCATTGATGCGCCTGCTGGGGAAGTATATTTTGCCGCGGAAAATCCTAAAGGTGAACTCGGATTTTACATTCATTCGAAGGGCGGCGGCGTGCCTTATCGTTTGAAAATTCGCAGCCCATCGTTTTGCAATTTATCCATCACCTCCAAATTGTTAGTTGGGCACATGGTCTCGGATATTCCGGCCATTCTTGGCTCACTCGATTTTGTGATGGGTGAGTGCGACCGCTAAAATTTTGATCATTCACTTTTTGTTTATCCAAACATGTCCACCAGTTCGCTCCAAGATTCGATTGCCTCGCATGAGACACCGGGCACACAATTTTACCCGCCATTCGCCATTTCTGCAGAGTTAGAAGCCGAAGCGGATGAGCGGATTTCGCACTATCCGGTGAACAAACGTTCGGCAACTTTGCCACTTTTGCATATCGTGCAGCATCGTTTTGGTTACATCTCGGCTGCGGCAATCGATTGGGTGGCGCAGAAGCTTGAGTTGGATTCGATTAAAGTGTTAGAAGTCGTAACGTTTTATCCGGGCTTTCGTCAATCTGCGCCGGGAAAATTTCACATTCGTGTCTGCCGCACGCTTTCGTGTGCAATGGGTGGCTCGTATGAATTGATGGATCGTTTATGTGAGTTGACCGGCATTGATCGCTCGGAAAGTGATTCCCATCACCATCCAATTGCGGTTTCTCCATGCGGAAAATTTTCAGTGGAATTTGCCGAGTGCCTGGCCTCTTGCGGGACAGCACCGGTGTGTTTGGTCAATGATCATTTCCACGAAGGAATCACTCCTGAAAAAGCTGCTGGATTGTTAGAAAGCTATCGTTCCGATGCCTGAGCGGTAAGATCAACAAAGGCGGCTTCATCCAAAATAGGGATACCAAGAGCCACGGCTTTATCAAGTTTTGATCCGCCGCCATCGCCAGCTAACAGATAGTTTGTTTTGCTAGAAACTGAGCTGCTCACTTTTCCGCCAAGCGATTCGATGCGCGCTTCAAATGCACTGCGATCTTCACTGAGTGTGCCGGTGATGACGAAAGATTTCCCGACGAAAATTTTGCCTGTTAGATCGGCTGGTGACGTTGGATCAGAATATTCCTCAGACTGCGGATCAATGCCATGATGCCGCATTTGATCTAACAGATTAATTCCTGCCGTTGATGAAAAAAAGTGAATTACCGAACGTGCGACAGCAGGCCCTGCATCTCCTTGAATTTGCAAGGGTGCTAGCACTGGATTGAGTTTTTTGGCTTGCGGGCGTAGGTCATTTGCAAGCTCGTGCAAAATCGGCGAATTGGAAATTTCTGCTAGATTGCGATGCAGTCGTGCCAGCTCTTTGGCGGCAGATTGTCCCAAGTGGCGGATGCCAAATCCAAACAACCAAAGCCGCAGTGGTTTGGATTTTGCAGCATTCAGTCCGGCGATTAATTTCGCCGCATGTTTTTCGCCAAAACGTCGCGGCTCATCCGGCGTGCCGAGGTTGAGATTGGCGAGTGTGTTCTCATCGAGGCGGAACAAATCCATGATGGTTTTGCAATGGCCGTGATTGACGAGTGCCTCGGCCACGGTTTCGCCAAGGCTGGTGATGTCTAACGCTTTTCTTCCGGCGAAGTGGCTGATGCGAGTGATTGCCTGCGCCGGGCAATCGAACTGCGTGCAACGCCATGCCACGGAATCATCTTCCTGGCTGATCGGGCCGCCACACGATGGACACGCACCCTGCACATGATCGTAGATGGAAAAAATCTTAAAATCTAACAGTGGCTGAGTGACTTTCACCACAGAAGGAATAATTTCTCCGGCTTTCTCAATGAGAACGCGGGCCCCGATATGAATCTGCTTGCGGGTGATTTCATCTTGGTTGTGCAGAGTCGCACGGGAGACGCAGCTCCCAGAAATCTGCACTGGACGCAAGACGGCCACTGGCGTGAGCACGCCGGTGCGGCCTACTTGGATGATGATGTGATCGATCCATGTTTCTTGCTGCTCGGGCAGAAATTTGTAGGCAGCGGCCCATCGTGGTGCGCGGGAAGTTGAGCCGAGTTGTTGCCGTTGTTCGCGATCGAGTAATTTGACGACTGCTCCATCGGTGCCGTAGTCAAGTGAGTGCCGCTCTCGCTCCAGTTTGCTGATGGCTGTGAGCAACTCTTCTAACGATTCCGCATGCCAAACGGGTTGGTTGCGTGGAAGCTGGAAGCAATCTAACAGATGATGGAAATCTTTCTCGGTCTGCAATGGTGCGCCTTCATAATCGCCAAGGCCATGGGCAAGAAAGGCGAGGGGACGCTTAGCGACCATTTTAGAATCTAACAATTTAAGCGTGCCTGCCGCAGCGTTCCGAGGA
Organism: Verrucomicrobiota bacterium; assembly: GCA_004294095.1. GTDB lineage: Bacteria > Verrucomicrobiota > Verrucomicrobiia > Verrucomicrobiales > Akkermansiaceae > Luteolibacter. The sequence goes on along the minus strand of RDZR01000054.1, from coordinate 4,844 downwards.
TTGGCAAAGGCGGGCAAGCCTGCCTCGTCGCGCTCTTCATTGAGTGTGGCAAATGCCCTGCTTGGAATGAAAATTTCACCGCGGACTTCGAGGATATCCGGAATGGCGAGTCCGTTCTTGGACTTCAAGTGCAGTGGAATGCTGCGGATCGTTCGCACATTTTGGGTGACATCATCGCCAGTCACCCCATCGCCACGAGTCGCTGCATATTGTAACTCGCCGCTTTCATACAAAAGTGAGATGGCGACTCCATCAATCTTCGGCTCGATGCTGACGGCGACGTGCTCTTGATCTAACAATTTTTGTAAACGCTGATAGAAACTAATCAATTCCGCCTCGGGCTGGGGATGATCTTTCAGCTCAAAAACATCATCGATGCTCAGCATTGGAACACGATGCCGCACGCTGTTGAAAGCTTCTAACGGTTTTCCACCCACGCGTTGAGTGGGAGAATTAGCAGATTTGAATTGGGGATTTGATTCCTCTAACAGCTCTAGCTCGCGATACAGGCGATCGTATTCCGCATCAGAAATTTCTGGAGTCGCATCTTGGTAGTAGAGCTGATTATGATGCTCGAGGGCGCGCCTCAAAGCATGAATCTGCTTCTCAACTGGCTGCGGGGAATTGAACAAATCCTGCTGATCCATGCATAAAAGATGCGGATGATTGAGAATTTTTCAAAGTGAGAAATCCCGAGATTTTTCGATTAAGCACCGCGCATCAGAGAGATTTCTGCGAGTGAAATGATTTTCTGATAGAGTTCCTCACGCGGCAGTGATTTGAGATCATCAATGGTCACCGCGCGGTCGAGAGTGAATTTGCCCGAGCGGGTCCTGCGCAAATCACTGAGGTGAGCACCGCAGCCGAGCACTTCTCCGATGTCATGGGCATAAGTGCGGACGTAGAATCCTTTCGAGCAATCGACGGTGAAGACGACATCTGGCAGCTCAATGGCCGTGATCGTGTGCGAAGTGACGTGCACTGGGCGCGGCTCGCGAACGATCTCGATGCCTTTGCGAGCGAGTTTGTAGAGCGGCACGCCATCTTTTTTAATCGCAGAAACCATCGGCGGAATTTGCTCGAATGGACCTGTGAATTGATTGAAGGCTTTTTCGATCGCGCTGCGCTCAAAGGCGGGCACCTCGCGAGTCGCAATTGCTTCGCCCTGGCGATCTTGCGTGCTGGTGCTCACGCCGAGGGTCAGCTTGCCCACGTATTGCTTATCTTCACTCATCAACAGATCTTGGATCTTCGTCGCGCTCCCGATGACGAGCATTAACAGGCCAGTGGCCATTGGATCGAGCGTGCCGCAGTGGCCGATCTTTTTGGTGTTGAGAGAACGGCGGGCAATCGCAACGACATCGTGCGAAGTCATTTCTTGTGCTTTATCGACGAGGAGAACTCCGCTGGGACCGTTGGCTTGATAAGGTGAGGAATGTGTCATGAAATCATGTTAGGGAATTCAGTTAGATTTTTGCCAATTGGTTTTTAATGGCATCTAACACTAATTTTTTGGCTGTTTCTAACGGACCCGCCATGCGGATACCGGCTGCGAGTGCATGGCCGCCGCCGCCGAGCGCAACGGCGATTTCGCAGACGTTGTAGAGTGGATTTTTTGAACGCATTGAAACGCGAATTTTTCCTTCTGGCAATTCTTCGAAAAAGACGGCCACTTCCACCCCGCGGATGGCGCGGATTAGGTCGATCAGTCCTTCGCTATCGTCCGGCACGAGTTCGAGTTCGACGCGTGTTTGATCGCGCATTTCCCATGCGGCAATGCGGCCATCGGCATGGCGTTCGAGTGAATTGAGCAAGCGGCGCATCAGTTCGATGCGGCGGAATGGATAGCTATCGTAGAGTTGCGTATTGATTTTCCCGACTTCCAAGCCACGTCGCACAAGATCTGCGGCAAGTTCGTAGGTTTCCGCGCTGGTCGAGGGATATTGGAATGATCCGGTATCGGTGGAAACAGCGATGTAAATGGCATCGCGGGATGCGGCTGGAAGTGGGAGTTTTTGGCTGGTGATGAGCTGATAGATGATTTGTCCAGTGGCGGGGCTGGTAGGATCGATGCGATTCAAATCTCCATAGCCAGGGTTGGACAAATGATGATCGATGTTGAGCCAAATCTTCGCCTTGGATGCCGCGTGAATCACCGCATCGCCGAGGCGAGGTTTCGCAGCGGTATCAAGCGCGATGGCGACATCTGCGAGGATCGGTTCGCTCGGGGGCGGCTCAATGAGCTCGGCACCCGCCATGAAGGCAAGATTTTCAGGCACGCCGTCTTGGTGGATCATGCGCACTGTTTTATTGGCGGCGAGCAGGGAGCAGCCGAGAGCGAGCTGGGAGCCGATCGCGTCGCCATCTGGGCGCACGTGACTCATGATGATGAATGATTGGTGGGACCGAATGATTTCGCCAATTTCATCAAAGCTGGTTTGCAGAATGGTTTGGCTAATTTCGCTCATGGGATCGGGCCGCACTGTGGGGGGCAAATTCTTGGTGCGTGGCTCCAAGGTGCAAGTAAAAAACGGATCGAAATATGAGTCCTGCTTTCTAAGCCCAAGATTGAAGACAAAAAAACACCCAACCTCAGTGAAGAGGTCGGGTGAGTGAATTTTGAATTGATGGCTAATTTACTTTTTGATGGGATATGCCCACGCAGGACTGATTTGTGTGCCCCAAATGGTATCATCTCCAGAATCTAACATTGGTTTACCAGCGAGGAGCACCTTGCCACTTGATTTGACGATGTTGAGGGAGCTGACGCTGTTGTCCATGCGCAGAGTCACGGCTTTTCCATCGTAATAATCGGAGTCAAACGTCCCATCAAGCGCGAGCGCCAGTGGTGCAGCTAAGATCGGACGGCTAGGATTTCCAGCTGAACTCAGCGGCTTGTTCTGAGCACCGACAATATAACCGAATCCAAGTTCACCTGCCTCAAGCGCATTGGTTGCTCCATTAAACACGTTATCTGGTTTTTGGCTGAAAGCTGTCTTCGCAAAAAACATGGATTCCGTTTGGGCGATGCCGGCTCTGATTAACTGACGCAGCATATCATTCGCTGTCGTGCCAGATGAGATGGTCGTTTCTGTGGCATCCGCGACGGCTTTGGCCGTATCTGGACCTGGGAAACTTCCGTATTCAGTATCAAATTCCATCAGAGCGATGCCGATTTGACGGGCATTGCTGACAGCTTCCGTTTGGTCTGCCTTTTTCCGTTGGCGAATCACCATGGGAGCGGTGAGACCAGCCAGAGCGGCGATAATCACGATCACGACGAGAAGTTCCACCAAGGTGAAACCTCCACGCATTTTTTGGTTCATTTTCATTTTATTAGGTATGTTTATTTTTATTATGATTGAGACAATTGTCTCGTTTTAGGATAGCTTCAGCGAGATGGGTTTCGTGGAGCTAAAAAAATGATAAGCCCGCCGATCAAGATAGCAAGAGGTATCTGCAAAGATCAGCGCGAAAAAAACTCGCTACGGCACGGCGGTTGCATCGGGTGATTTTGCCCCTTTCGAGAGCTTGCGTGGCTTGCATAAATACTTGGAATCACCAGCCGAGCGGGCGCATTTCCGGCAAGCATAGCGCGGCGATGCGACAATCTCCGCAAGGCGCAAGAAGTCCTTTTCAATGTCTTTTTTTGACCAATCGCACAATGTTTTTCCCATCGGGAATCTCAATAATGCAAACTATTCGCTTGTGCAATGTCGATTATTGATTATTTTCTCAATATGTCTGCCATTTCCACACAACCGAAAACTTCTGCGGTCGCCCAAGCGCTGCAAACTCTGCTCGCGGATTCTTACGCACTTTTAGGCCAACTGCACCTCGCCCATTGGAATGTGGAAGGCCCTAATTTTTTCCAACTTCACACCGCGTTTCAAACTCAATACGAAGAATTATTCACCGCGATTGATGACTTGGCGGAACGCTTGAGAGCGTTGGAAGTGTATGCACCCGGCGGGTTAGTGACGCTTGCTAAAATGTCATCCATTACTGAAATGGCTTCTGGTCCGGCTCCTGCCAAGGATTTTGTGGCCCATTTGGTGGATAGTTACGAGATTGTCATCGCTTCTTCGGCAGCGCTGCGTGCGGCGGCTGAGGCTGCTGGCGATCTGGAAACGCAAGACGTCGCCATCGGGCGAGTGCAAGTTCATCAAAAAACACTCTGGATGCTTAAGAGCTTTCTGAAGAATCTCTGAATTTTAAGATTTTATCGAATCAATCACAAAGCCACTCGGTGATGCCTTCGCTGAGTGGTTTTTTTGTGAAATGCAAATTAGCTATTGCGAATGAATCTCATTCTTGTAAGCTACCTCTGTGAAGCAATGGAAGCAAAATGGATGGCGAGCCGATGCGGTTGAGTTGGTGGAGGGATTGTTCGGTCAAGCCCGAAAAGAGCATTGGGATATTTTGTTAGATTTGCGTCAGGAATTGATAGCAGGCAAGGACTGGGCGAAGGTGCTTGAAGTTTTTTTCACATGTCGGCAACGGATTGAAGTGGATTGTTATTTACCGATGTATCGATTGCGTCGGCTGCTCGCGGTGAGTTTGAGGTTGGAAGTTGAGGATTCGGGAGTGGCCATCGCGCCGATGGAAAGACTTTTGTTAGAAAAACATCGCTCATTGCGCGCTTTGCAGCGTCGATTGCAGCGCGAGTGGTTTGAGCATGGAGCAGGGGATAGTGAGCCGTTATCGCTGCGAGTGGTGGAATCCTCCCAAGGCATGATGAGTGCTTCATGAAAGTGATGCATTGATGGCGTAAACTGGCAAGAGTGCGTTGAATGGTCCATCGCGCCGGTTGAGATTTGGTAAATAGCCGAAGGCGCGCCCCC
>RDZR01000053.1 GCA_004294095.1 Verrucomicrobiota bacterium | reverse complement strand
GTTGTGGAGCATGCGCGATTTGCGGGTGAGGATTTGAAATTGAAGACCGGAGATTAAGAACGGCGACCGGAGATCGCCGCCACTTTGGTGACACTTTGGAGTGCGCTTCGCAAGCAACTCGGCAGCGCCCCAGCCACCCAAGTGAACCTCGGTTACGACTTAGTAAGCCAGCTGATTTCCGCTACGATGTGGTGAAAAATTCTCGTCGTGCTGGCCCTGAGATTTACCTGCTAACCACTAAATTCTCGGATGTGTCATCGTTTTTTACCATAAGCAAAAAAACGGACGCTTGGTGGAGCGTCCGTTTGTGAATCTAGCAGAAATGTTTCGCCGTGATGTTGGCGGCTCTATGAACTACTCGGCTGCCTCGGTGACTTCTGCGGCAGGAGCATTCGAGAAGCGCCAGCGAATTTTATTGCGCTTGGAAGCGGTGCGCAGTTTGCGTTGTTTGCGCTCGGTCGGAGTTTCAAACGAGCGGCGACGGCGCATTTCCTCGAGGATGCCTTCGCTATCGAGTTTCGTTTTTAAGCGTTTGAGAGCGCGGTCAACTGGCTCTCCTTTTTTCATGGTCACTCCACGCATGCTGTCAGTATTGGTTGGTTAAAATGAATATCCTACACGTGTAGGGGAGCGGGATATTCGCGAGCTGTGGATGCATGTCAAGCAAGAACGTTTGTGGAAATTAAAAAAAGCAGGACTTGCATGATTTTAGCAGCTGGCTTATTCCGAGTGCGGTTTTGCAATCCATACGGCACCCAGCGTTTCAGCAAACATGCTGGCGTTTAGAGCAACACCCCGGCGATTGGTCGGCAACATTTGAATTTTAAGAACTATTGGAATGAATCGAATCCCATTTTATCGCGTGAACTGGATTACCAGTTCTTTCCTGATCGGAACTGCCCTCATCGCTTTGATTGGCGTTCCTATTTACATCATCAACTTCGGCATGGATTGGTTTCAATTCTCGATGTTTTTCTTTTATCTCTCGGCCACGATGCTGAGCATCACCGTCGGATACCATCGGTTATTTTCTCACCTGTCATTCAAAGCGAAGGCTCCGGTGAAAATTTTCACCCTCATTTTTGGTGCATGTGCTTTTGAAAATTCATGCTTAAATTGGGCATCCGATCATCGCCGCCATCACAAGCATGTGGATCACGACGACGATCCGTATGACATTTCCAAAGGATTTTTCTGGGCGCACATCGGTTGGTTGCTCTTCAAGCTAAATCCCGAACCGCCGATGGACAACGTCGCCGATCTTCGGAAAGATAAATGGGTGATGTTGCAACATCGCTACGTGCATTGGATTGGATTGGTCATTGGTTTGATTTTGCCAGCGGCCTTGGGTGCGCTCTGGAATTGGTCCTTCGGGCTCAATCCGCAAATTGGCGCGCTCGGCGGGTTTTTGCTGGCGGGGGTGGCACGGATCGTGATTGCCCAGCACTGCACATTTTTTATCAATTCACTTTGCCATACGTTGGGCCGACAGCCATATTCAACGAGCCACAGTGCTCGCGATAGTGCGCTCATGGCATTTTTCACCTTTGGAGAGGGCTATCATAATTACCATCACGAGTTCCAACATGATTACCGCAACGGAGTCAAACCATGGCAATGGGATCCGAGCAAGTGGACGATTTGGCTGCTATCAAAAGTCGGCCTAGTTGAAGGATTACGCCGCGTTCCTGATAGTAAAATTTTGCTTGCTGAAATGGGTGAGGCTCATCGACGGGCACAGCAAAAATTAGCAGAAATCCAAAAGGCCGCGAGCTCCCCAGCATGCCGTGCCAGTGCCGCGGCGCGCGAAGTCGTCGAGCGGCTTGCCGCAAATTATCACGAGCTGGAAGCATCGATGGCATCTCGCATGCAGCTCTCCAGAGAAAAGCTCAGAGAGTGGCAGAACGAGACACGCAGCATGATGCGAGAAATGCAACGCATCGCCGCAAGCCAGCCGGCGTAAGAAATTTCCCTCGGTGGGAATGTGACGAATCTTTGCTGGCGAGTATCGACTTGTTGGATTCCTGCTTGATCCCTTGCTCTTTAGCATGGATTCTCCGCCTCCATGTCCGCCACGACGCAACACACACTCGCAGGCTCTGCCAAGATCGAAGGAACATCGCTGCACACTGGGCAGAAGGTGACGCTTACTCTCAAGCCCGCTCCTACGGGGCATGGGTTTAAATTTCGCCGCATCGATTTACCGGACCAGCCATTCATCGCTGCGGATGTTGATAAGGTGCAGACTGTCGAGCGGGCGACGACGTTGGCTGAAGGCTCGGTGAAAGTTCACACTGTTGAGCATCTCATTTCCGCGCTGACGGGCATGGGAGTGGACAATGCGTTGATCGAAATGGATTCCAACGAGCCGCCGATTGGGGATGGCTCGTCTTGGCCATTTGTGGAAATGATCAAAAAAGCGGGAGTTGTTGCTCAAGACGCTCCGCGAAAAGTTTGGGAAATTCGTGAGCCGATTCATCAAGAAATGGGCGATGGCACGATCATTTCCATTTTTCCATCCAAGACGTTTCGCGTCTCAGTGACCAATGTGGGCCCCGATGGACGATTCACCCAATATTTCACCACCGAAGTCACGCCGCAAACATACGAGACGGAAATTAGCAAAGCCCGCACGTTTGTTTTTTACGAAGATGTCAAACCACTGTTAGATAAAGGCTTGATCAAAGGTGGCTCGCTGGAAAGCGCCGTCGTCATCCGCGGCAGCGAAGTGATGTCCAAGGAAGCTCTGCGTTTTGAAAATGAATTTGCACGGCACAAAGCACTCGATTTGATTGGTGATTTGATGCTCTCCGGCGTGCGGATTTTAGGACATGTGATTGCGGTCAAGCCCGGCCACGGGCCGAACACGCGGATGGCTGCCACACTCAAAGCCGAATACGCGAGGATGCGTGCAATGGTGCCGACGGCCGTTTCCATTCCCGATGGCGAGAGCGTGCTCGATATCAACGAGGTGATGAAAATTTTGCCGCACCGTTATCCAATGCTGATGGTCGATCGCATCATCGATTGCCGTGGAGAAAATACGTGCATTGCGACTAAAAACGTCTCGATCAACGAGCCGTATTTTGTGGGGCACTTTCCCGGCCATCCGATCATGCCTGGCGTATTTCAACTCGAAGCGATGGCCCAAGTTTCTTCGGTGCTGATGCTGCGTAAACCTGAAAACAGCGGGAAAATCGGCTACTTCATGAGTGCCGATAACGTCAAATGGCGGCGCCCGGTTTTCCCAGGCGATACCTTATTCATCGAGAGCGAAGTGCTCAAGCAGCGCGGCTCAATTGGGCAGACTCGCTGCCGTTGCTTGGTCAATGGCCAAGTGGTCTCGGAGGCCGAGCTGAAGTTCGCCCTCATGGATCGCTGAAATTTTTCTAACATTTTTTACTCAATTTTTTTCCTATGTCATCGGATCGAAAAACCCTCGAAGAACGCGCACAAATGACGGACATCGAGCGCCTCCGGCACTCGTCCGCTCACGTCATGGCCACCGCGATTTTACGGCTGTGGCCAGACGCGCAATTTGCCTACGGGCCGCCGATCGAAAATGGCTTTTATTACGACTTTGAGATGAAGCACCGCGTGACTCCGGACGACTTCGAGAAAATCGAAGCGGAGATGAAAAAAATCGCCAAAGAAAATCAAAAATTTGAATCGCGCGTGGTGACTCGGGACGAGGCGATGACTCTAGCAGAATCAGGGCGTCTGGGTGGTCTAACAGATAGACCGGGTAATCCATCGCGCTTCAAACTCGACTTGATTGAAAAAATTCCGTTAGATGAGCCTATTTCTTGCTATCAGAATGGAGATTTCATCGATCTTTGCGCCGGCCCACACGTCGGCTACACATCGAAGTGTAAAAACATCAAATTGATGTCCGTTTCGTCGTCCTTTTACATGGGTGATGAATCGAGAGGCCAACTGCAGCGTGTTTATGGAACGGCGTTTGAAAGCAAAGAGCTGTTAGAAGATCACTTGCAACGGTTAGAAGAAGCGAAGCGCCGGGACCATCGCCGTCTTGGCCGTGAGTTGGGGCTTTTTCACATTGATGAAATGGTCGGCCAGGGGCTGATTTTATGGAAGCCGAAAGGAGCGTTGGTGCGGCGCTCGTTGCAGGAATTTATCACGCAGGAGCTCGACAAACAGGGCTACTCACAAGTTTTCACTCCGCACATTGGCAAGCTCGATCTTTACCGGACGTCAGGCCATTTTCCTTACTATCAGGAAAGCCAGTATCCGGCGATTGCGGAGCGGGATGTGTTAGATCGTTTGGCGGATGAAGATGCAAGCTGTGCGAGCCTGATCAACGGTCTATCAGATGGCACTTACGAGGGCTATTTGCTCAAGCCGATGAATTGCCCGCATCATATTAAAATTTACGCGAGCGAGCATCATTCGTATCGAGATTTGCCAGTTCGTTTGGCGGAATTTGGAACTGTCTATCGTTGGGAGCAATCAGGCGAGCTAGGCGGAATGACGCGTGTGCGTGGCTTCACCCAAGACGATGCGCATTTATTTTGCACGCCGGATCAAGTGGCTGAGGAGCTCACCGGCTGCTTAGATTTGGTGAAAAAAGTTTTTCATACCCTCGGCATGAATGATTATCGAGTGCGGCTATCGTTGCGCGATCCTGCGTCGGACAAATACGTCGGCTCGGCGGAAAATTGGGATAAAGCGGAAGCGGCGATTCGTCACGCGGTGAAAACACTCGGCGTAGAATATACCGAAGAGCTGGGAGAAGCTGCTTTTTATGGTCCGAAAATCGATTTTGTCGTCAAAGATGTGATTGGTCGCGATTGGCAGCTCGGCACGGTGCAAGTGGATTACACGTTGCCGGTTCGTTTTGGTTTGACCTACATCGGGCCCGACAATGCGCCGCACGTTCCGGTGATGATTCATCGCGCGCCGTTTGGTTCGTTAGAACGATTTACCGGACTGCTCATCGAGCATTTTGAGGGGAAATTTCCAGCATGGCTCGCGCCTGAGCAAGTGCGTGTGATCCCGATTTCGGAAAAAACCATGGAAGCGGCGGAGAAGGTCACGGCGCGATTTGCTGACGCGGGAATTCGGGTCAGCATCGATCGCAGCTCAGACAAAGTCGGCGCAAAAATTCGCAACGCGCGCCTCGAACGGGTGCCTTATATGGTGGTGCTTGGTCAAAAAGAAGTGGATGAAGGCACCGTTTCCATCCGCCAACGCGATTCGGAAGAATTGATCACGCGGCCATTGGAGGAATTCCTCGAATCATTGCTGCATCACATCGCCACGCGGCAGTTGTGAGCGATGGGGAGAATTTTTTTAAGAAATCCTGATATTTCGCTTTGACCAATTTCTATTAGATTGCTAGTAGATTATGCGGTCATGATGAAGTGTCCCAGATGCGTGCAAAATATCCACCGTGCGGCAGTTTGTTGCCCGCATTGTGGATTTTCGATGACGGATTTGGATTCGCGATATGGAGATGAAGATGTGCAGTTGGCTTGCCTAACAGATAGATCAGGTCTGTTGCGCAATGCCGAGAGGGACCGCGTGAAAGCCGCGATGAGCTGTTTTAATAAACGATTTCCTCAATTTTTCTTGGCGATTCATACGAGTTCCTTGGGTGAAATTTCCCAACTGAGGCAGTTTGGGTTTTGGCTCTTGAATCACGCGGCATTTGAAGATGTTTCCATCGAGCAACCGAATGAGGCGGGGATTTTATTGACGCTTGATCCGGAGTCGCGCGCGGCTGGGGTGGTTTTCGGGTATAAGTTAGATCCATTTTTAGTTGAGTAGGACACGTTTGAATGTTTGTCGCGTGCTCATGCGTATTGGCTCGAAGGGCGCTACGCGGATGGGATGATCAAATTCACGCAGCATTTGGAATCGGTGTTGAAAAAACGGTGCGAACATGCGCGGCGGGATCCTGAGTATTTCCTCCGCAAGCTGATGCCTGCTGGAAAGATGGGGGATATCGTCAAGCGCATTCGTGAAGGCCATCAACAAAGCACGAAACTGTTAGAAAAAATCGAGAAATGATTTCTACGATTTTCAAAATCGCGGCTGTTAGTCTTTTTGTCTCACTGGCCGTGCGGGCAGATGAAGATGCCATGCCTGCGTGGCCGGAGGGAGCGCCACCGGATCCAGATTGGATCGCTGGCAGTATTTTGCTTAGCGATGATCCGCTGCCGGAAGATGGCGCGTTGATCGCTGAAGAGCCAACGGCCGAAGAACTCGCGGAGCCGCAAACTCCGCCTGGCATGATTCACCAGAAATATCTAACAGCCTATTTTGGGGAGCGGCCAAAATCTTTTTTGGTGGATCCGCAGGGTTTATTGAGTGAGGCGGATCAGCGCTCTAGGGAGGCATTCTTGAGTTATCACGCGGCTGATTCTGCGATCGATTTGTTCGTTTATATTTTCGGGCAAGATCAGCAGATTCCCGACGATGTGCGCGAGGAGGAAATCACTGAGCGATTTTTCACAGAAGGTAAGCCAGCGGTGGTGGTTTTTTACTATTTAGGCATGCCTCAGAGGACGACGTTTTACATCAGCCCGCGGCTGACGGGAGCTGTGTCCTACGCTGAGCAGCGCCGAGCTTTTGAGAGTGCGCTGATGATGGCTTTTCAAACGGTGGATCCGGCAAAGCAGTTAGAAGCATTCATGCTGCAAATGTCGATCCGAGTTTATTGGATTGAGCAGTTGTTAGGGATTGGTGAAAAACAGATTTCTGATCCATCAATTACGATGCCCGTAGTATCTCCTGCCAAAGTGGCTAAGCCGAATTTCATTAAAACGCAAATCGCTCTGCTGGTTCCGTATCTTTGGCAAATCGCGGCGGCGGTGGTGGTGCTGATCGCTTGCTCGGGGGCGATTTATTGGCGACGCGCGCGGATGACGTTTTGTTTTCCCGAATTTGAGGTTGAGCCAAGGCTTGGCGGTGCCCACGCGGCGGGGATTGGAGCGGTGATTTCGTTTTCCAATCAGGCACAGCCACCAGCATCGCAGCGAAATCAGGTGCCTGACTACTTGCGCCGGAGTCTTTCTCGATGACAATCATCATCTATGACAGATTGGGAATCTCGCTATCAGATCGGCGATACGCCATGGGATAAAGGAAGAGCTGCGCCGCCATTGCTTGAGTGGCTGTTAGATGATGGAGCCGCGTTGCTGGAGGGGAAAGCGGTGCTCGTTCCCGGATGTGGCACTGGGCATGATGTGCGGGCATTGGCGCCACATGCCAAGCAGGTGCTGGGCGTGGATCTAGCAGCTTCCGCTATCTCGGCGGCGCGGGAGTTTGCAGCGGCTGGAAATGAACATTATGCGTTGGCTGATTTTCTCGATGAATCATGGCAGGCAGGGCAGCGCTTTGATTTGTTATTTGAGCACACGTGTTTTTGCGCGATCGATCCCACCCAGCGGATGGCATACGCGAGGGCTGCGGCGGCTTTAATTGTGCCGAGTGGTTGTTTGGCCGGGATTTTTTTTCTCAATCCATACGATCCGGGCGATGATCATGTCGGGCCACCATTTGGATCAACTTTGGAGGAAATTGAAGACACCTTTCGCACTGGTTTTGAGTTGATGCGAGGCTGGATGCCTTCGCAAACCTACGCTGGCAGAGAAGGACGTGAGTGGTTTGGTATTTTTCGCCGTCGCCTACAGGCTGAGGTTGCGTAAGGAAAGCTGGGGACTTAACTTCGTTTCTTATTTAAATGATTCCCGTCCGAAATTTATGGTTCATGTTTCTGCTCTCACTCGGGCCGCTTTCTGCTCAGCCCGAGCGTTTTCCGATCAATGATCTGAAAGCACCTAGCAACACGGCCGATTTGATCAAGATCCAGGAGGCATTAGTCAACGCATTGCCGCAGGCACGAGCGGCGACGGTGTGCATTGAGGTAAAAGATGGCACTGGCAGTGGCGTGATCGTTTCTGAAGATGGCTTGATTCTAACAGCTGCGCACGTGGTGATTGGAATCAATCGTGAATGCACTGTTATGTTAGAAGACGGCACTAAACTGCCCGCCATCAGTCTTGGTTTGAATTCTGAAACCGACGCGGCAATGGTTCGTATTACCAAGCCTGGAAAGTATCCATACGTGAAGATGGATCGCGAGCAGCAAGCTCTGTTAGGCGATTGGGTTTTTTCGTTAGGGCACTCGTCTGGTTTTAATAAAGATCGTGGATCTGTAACAAGAATCGGCCGCATCGTGCGGATTGCGCAAAGCACGTTTCAGAGTGATTGCACGCTCATCGGCGGTGATTCTGGTGGGCCGTTGTTCGACATGAGCGGGCGCTTGGTCGGAATTCATTCACGAGTGGGTGCGAGCTTGCAGTCTAACATGCATGTGCCGATGAGAGAATTTTTAACCCATTGGCAAAGTTTGTTAGATGCTCAATTTATCGGCGATGGGGATTTTGCCGCAAAGCCGAAGAAGGGCAGTGGCTACCTAGGAATCGCCACTGAAGCACGCAAGGAAGGTGGCTTGGTGGTGACGAAGGTGGGGGAAGGCAGTCCGGCATTCAGAGCAAAAATTGGAGAAGGGGATATTTTGTTAGAGATGAATGGCAAGCCGTTGACAACCCGCCAAGAACTTCAAGCGCAGCTCGCAGAAATGGCGCATGGCGAGCGAGTGGTGATGAAAGTTTCGCGTGCAGGAAAAATTGAAAATCTAACATTATTTTTAGATGAGCGTTAAATGGATCATGGCGTGGCTATTGGCGATGACCTGTGCGGTGGCTATCGCGCAGCAGACGTTGGATGCTGATTATCGGATTACTGGCCGGGAAGTGCTGGCCGCATTTGAACCGCAACGGCAAGTATTGCAAACTTCGAGCGCGGTCATTCTCCAAGGTCGCAAGGAGATTGGCTATGGGGTGGTGATTTCTCCGGATGGCCACATTTTAGTCAAAGCCAGCGACGTTGAATCTCTCAAGGACATCGATGTCATGATTGATCAAACTCGATACAAGGGAGCAAAGCTGTTAGCCGTTGATCCAGCGTGGGACGTGGGCTTGCTCAAAATCGAAGCAAGCGGTCTCGTGCCAGTGCGCTACGCGCGGTCCAGTGCATTGCCGCAGGGCACTTGGGTGGTTGCGAATGGTGCAACATCACGAACTCAGCGCCGTGCATTGGCGGGTATTATCAGCGCTAAGGCACGTGAAATTCCTCCGTCCGGTGGCTATGTGTTAGGCCTCATGTTAGATGAAAAAGAAGTGGGCAAAATTCAAGAAGTGACCGAAGGCATGGGCGCCGAGCGCGCTGGATTGCTTAAAGGCGATCGTCTTGTGAAAATTGGTGATCAAGCGATTGAGACCATCGAGCAGATTGAGAAGCTCAGCGAGATTCTCCAAAAACAGCAGAAGAATAGCCAAGTTGAAGTTACGGTTCTGCGCGGCAAGGAGCGCCAACAAGCGGTGGTGGCATTGTCATCTCGGGATGAGATGGCGAGCTACGAGGGCAACCGCAATGATCAAATGAGCGGAGAGTATTCGATCCGGCGCAGTCGGTTTCCCCGAGTGATTCAGCATGATATTTTAGGCAACCGATACATTACTGGTGGCCCATTGCTGAATCTCGATGGGCTTTGTGTGGGCATGAACATTGCCAGAGCCACCCGTGCGGAGAGCTTTGCAATCCCAGTCGAAGAGTTGCAGGAAATCGCCAAAAGGTTGCTGGCCAGCCAGCCGTGATTCGCTGCAAATGCCGGGCAGAAAAAATAAATGTGAAAAAAAGTAAAAAAGGGCTTGTCACAGTCCGATTGACTCGTAGTATCGCCGCCCCCACACATCGGGCAGCCGACGATTTTAGAATCGAGGTTGTCCATCACTAACGGGAAATTATCGGGTGCAGCTCCGGAAAAAAGCTCTTGCGAGAACCTCTCGTCGGCGCGTCGGACTGTCCCCACAAGGAACATTTACAGAACCACGCAGGAAATCATGCCGACCATCAATCAGCTCGTTCGCAAAGGGCGTCTCACTCCGGCCGAAAAGTCGAAGTCACCCGCGCTTGTCAATTGCCCGCAGCGTCGCGGAGTTTGCCTTCAAGTCATGACTCGCACGCCGAAGAAGCCGAACTCGGCTTTGCGGAAAGTCGCCAAGGTGCGCTTGACTAACGGATTTGAAGTCATCGCCTACATCGGCGGAGAAGGCCACAATTTGCAAGAGCACTCAATCGTTCTCGTGCGCGGTGGTCGGGTGAAAGACCTTCCGGGTGTTCGTTACCACATCGTCCGCGGCTCGCTAGATACCTTGGGTGTCGATAAGCGCCGTCAATCACGTTCCAAGTATGGAGCGAAGCGTCCGAAGCCGGGTGCTCCAGCCGCTCCTGCGAAAAAGAGATAAGATTTTTCTAATTTACTAACCCCACGACCCATCACCTGCCATGCCACGCCGCAAGCGCATATTTACTAAGCCAGATCGCCGCGATCCGCGATATGATAGCCCACTTGTGGGTCATTTAATCACTAAGGTGATGGAATCCGGCAAGCGTTCACTCGCACAACGCATCGTGTATGCCGCGATTGATCGCGCCAACGAAGGAGTCGATACAATCGATCCGTTGGAAGTCATCACTCGCGCAGTTGAAAATACCAAGCCGCGCGTTGAAGTGAAGTCACGCCGCGTTGGTGGTGCAACTTATCAAGTGCCACTTGAAGTCGCACCGGATCGTTCCGAGGCACTTTCCATGCGTTGGCTCGTCAATTATGCGCGCTCCCGCCGTGGCACGCCGATGTATGTCGCGCTTGCTAACGAAATTAAAGATGCCGCGAACAATCAAGGCAGTGCCGTGCGCAAGCGCGACGACGTGCACAAGATGGCTCAAGCCAACCGCGCATTCGCTCATTTCCGCTTCTAATCCATCGATCGCCGCGCTACCGCAGAAATTTTTTCCGTGAACCCGAATAGTCCAGACCGCCAATATACGCTTGAACGCACCCGAAACATCGGGATTGCGGCGCATATTGATGCGGGCAAGACGACGCTTACGGAGCGGATTTTGTTTTACACCGGCATGATCCATAAAATTGGAGAAGTGCACGATGGCGGCGCAACGACCGACTGGATGGAGCAAGAGCGCGAGCGTGGAATCACGATCACATCCGCCGCGGTGACCACCGAGTGGTGGCAGCACGACGAAGCGGAGATGCTTAAGCTATTTCCCGGCGTCAAGCACCGCATCAATATCATCGATACTCCTGGGCACGTTGATTTTACCGCGGAAGTGGAGAGATCCTTGCGGGTGCTCGATGGCGCGATTGTGGTTTTCTGCGGAGTTGCCGGAGTGCAGCCGCAGAGCGAAACGGTTTGGCGCCAGGCGACGAAGTATCACGTTCCGCGCATCGTATTCGTCAATAAGATGGATCGCACCGGCGCCAACTTCGATAACGTTTTTAGCGAAGTTCAGGAAAAACTCGGTGCCAACGCAGTGCGGATTTTAATTCCAATCGGCGCTGAAGATCAGCTCGTCGGCCAGATCGATGTGGTGAATCAAAAAGCGATCTATTACTCAGACGACGATAAATTTGGTTCCACCTACACCGTCAAAGACCTGACTGACCCGCTAGTGCAACTTGCCCAAGATGCTTACCAAGCGTTGCTCAATGCGGTGGCGGATGTGGATGACGAGGTGGGCGAAAAATTTCTCAACGAGGAAGCCATTTCCGCTACTGAATTAAAGCAGGGGATACGCCGCGCGACCATCGCCAATAAGCTGGTGCCCGTTGCCGGTGGCTCTGCTTTTAAGAATAAAGGAGTGCAATATTTGCTCGACGCGGTATTGGATTATCTGCCAAGCCCGCTGGATATTCCGGCCGCCGTCGGCATGGATCCCGATGATGAATCCCGCCAAATCTTGGTGCAGACCTCGGACTCGGAAAAATTTGTCTCGCTGGCTTTCAAACTGTGGGCGGATAAATTCGTCGGGAAATTAGTTTTCTTTCGAGTTTACTCAGGCGTGATCAAAAAGGGCGATACCATTTACAATCCTCGCACTCGCAGGAGTGAGCGCGTTGGCCGCTTGATCCGCATTCAGGCAAATGAGCACAAAGACATCGATGCTTGTTATTCGGGCGACATCGCCGCAATGGTCGGCATCAAAAATGTGACCACGGGCGATACCCTCGCTGCTGATGGTAAGGATGTCGTGCTTGAGCCGCCAACTTTCCCCGAGCCTGTCATTTCCATGGCGGTTGAGCCACGCACCGTCGCGGATCAGGAAAAACTGGCGATCGCACTTGGTCGCTTATCGGAAGAAGACCCGACGTTCATGGTCAAGACCGATGAGGAAACGGGCCAGACGATCATTTCAGGAATGGGCGAATTGCACTTGGAAATCATCATCGATCGCTTGCGCCGCGAGTTCAAGGTCGAGGCAAATACCGGTGCTCCACAAATTGCTTATCGCGAGACGATCACCCAAGCCGCAGGCGGCGAGGGGAAATTAGTCAAGCAATCCGGCGGTCGCGGCCAGTATGGGCACGTGATCATCGCCCTCAAACCGAATGAAAAAGGCAAAGGCTTGACGATCGATAACAAAGTCGTCGGCGGCACCATTCCAAAGGAATACATCAACGCGGTTTACAAAGGCATTCAAGAATCCATGTCCAACGGCATCATCGCAGGTTACCCGGTGATCGATGTGCATGTGGAAATCCTCGATGGTTCATATCACGAGGTGGATTCCAATGAAAATGCGTTCACCATGGCCGCCATTTTCGCGATGAAAGATGGTTTCAAGAAAGCCAAATCCATTTTACTCGAGCCGATCATGGCGGTGGAAGTTTCCACTCCCGATGACTACCAAGGAGATGTCATGGGTGATTTGAGCCGCCGCCGCGGTCATATTCAAAATACCGAGTCGAAGGGAAAACTTTCCATCGTCCACGCCAATGTGCCATTGAAGGAAATGTTTGGTTATTCGACGGCCGTTCGCACTCTTTCCTCCGGCCGTGCATCCTACGCGATGACACCATCCCATTTCGAGCAAGTTCCAAATAATATCGTCGAAGAAATCGTAAGCGACCGCATCGGTTGACTTCATTACTCGCCCTGCAGACCCCACTACGTAATCCGTTAAACTATCTTTTCACTATGGAAAATCAGAAAATCCGCATCCGCCTTCGCGCATTTGACCACCGCGCCATTGACCGCTCCGCCCAAGAAATTGTGGAGACCGCCAAGCGCACTGGCGCGCGCATTGCAGGGCCCATCCCGCTGCCGACACGTATTGAAAAGTTCAGCGTGAACCGCTCGGTGCACGTGAATAAAAAATCAGCGGAGCAATTCGAAATCCGCACTCACAAACGTTTACTTGATATCGTCGATCCTACGGCACGCACGGTTGATGAGTTGAAAAAACTCAATCTGCCAGCCGGTGTTGACATCACCATCCGCATCTGACCGTTGCCCACCGCCGCGAATCACCATTTCATCACATTAAATTTCAATTCCCCATGTCACTAGGACTTCTTGGTAAAAAAATCGGTATGACACGCGTCTTTGATTCTCAGGCAGGATCAATGATTCCTGTCACGGTCATCGACGTTTCAGGCAATACCGTGCTGCAAGTTAAAACTCCTGAAAAGGAAGGCTACACCGCCGTGCAAGTCGGCTACGGCGATCAAAAACCGCAGCGCGTGGCCAAGCCAGCACTGGGAATTTTCAAGAAGGCCAACTCGGTGCCGAAGCGTTTCATTCAAGAATTTCGTCTTGCTGAGGGAACCACGCCCCCGGCTGAGCATCCGGGGATGGCCACCTTCACCGTCGGCCAATGGGTGGACGTGATTGGTGAATCGAAAGGCCGCGGTTTCCAAGGCGCGGTCAAGCGCCACGGCTTCGGTGGTTTGAAAATGACTCACGGCTCGATGATGCACCGCCGGACGGGAGCCATCGGCTGCCGCTCGACTCCGGGCCGCGTTTGGAAAAACCAAAAAATGCCAGGCCACATGGGCACCACTCGCACCACCGTGCAAAATCTCAAAATCGTCGCTGTGCGTGAAGAAGATGGCGTGATCCTCGTCTCTGGAGCTATTCCAGGATCGAATGGACACTACGTCACTGTTCGTCCCGCTAAGAAAAAATCAGCTTAAATCATCCGAGCCGTATTCCAATTCTTTAAAGTTTCCTAGCCATGTCCGCAAAGTCATTCACCGCAGATGATGCCCAAGCTGCTAACCTCGTGTTAGTCGGCGCAGAAAAAGGTCGTCAGGCCGTTCACGACCTCGTCGTCGCTTATCGTGCCAACCGCCGCACCGGCTCCGCCAATACCAAAACTCGTGGCGAAGTTTCCGGAAATAACAAAAAAATCTACAAGCAAAAAGGCACTGGTAACGCCCGCCATGGAGATAAACGCGCGCCGATTTTCGTCGGGGGTGGTGTTGTTTTCGGCCCACGCCCGCGAGATTATTCTAAGAAAGTGCCGAAATCGGTGCGCAAGCTCGCTTTGCGGCGTGTTCTTGGGGATCTCATCCGTGCCGAAAAGGTGAAGTCCGTAGATTCATTTTCCATTAGCGATGGGAAAACCAAGTCGTTCGTCAGCGCATTGGATGCGATGGCCAACCCAGGAAAAATCCTGATCGTTGGCAATTCCTTTGACGAGTCCACCTACCTTGCTGCGCGCAATGTGGCGTATGCTCAATTGGTGACTGGCTCGGAAGTCAATGTGGAGCAAATGCTCCTCGCACACACCATCATCCTCGTGGGTGATGCCGTGAAAACTCTCGCGGCTCGCACCGCCTAACCTCTGGATCAAGCACCGGAATCATGAAAGACATTTATCAGGTTATCAAAAACGTCCGCCTCAGTGAGAAAGCGGCCATCATGCAAGAGACGAACAACGAATACACGTTGGAAGTCGATCGTAAGGCGAACAAGCTGGAGATCAAGCAGGCCGTTGAGCAACTTCTTGGCAAAAAAGTGATCGCCGTTCGCACCGCGAATTATGACGGAAAGCTCCGCCGCCAGCGCCGTGCTGACGCAGGACGCACCAATCATTGGAAAAAAGCCATCGTCCGCCTCAAAGCAGGAGAAACACTCGACTTGATTTAAGCCAGCACTAGCCAGCTTCAGCACCACCCGCAACACCGAACGTTCCGCGAGATATGCCACTGAAACAATTTAAACCGATCACACCTTCCGCTCGTTACAAAAACTTGCCGACCTTTGAGGAAGTGACCAAAAGTTCACCTGAAAAGAGCTTGCTGGTCCCTATCAAACGCTCCGGCGGCCGTAACAATACTGGGCGCATCACTTGCCGTCACATTGGTGGCGGGCACAAACGCCACTACCGCTTGGTTGACTTCAAGCGCAAAAAGCATGATATGCCAGCGAAGGTGGTAGGCATCGAATACGATCCAAACCGCACATGTCGGATTGCCCTTCTTCAATATGAGGACGGCCAGAAATCTTACATCTTGGCTCCTTTGGGCTTGGAAGTCGGCTCCTCAGTCGTGGCGGGTCAAAACGTCGCTCCAAAAACGGGCAATGCGATGCCACTCAGCGCAGTCCCACTCGGCACATCGATTCACAACATCGAGCTGATTCCTGGCAACGGCGGCAAGGTCGCCCGCGCTGCTGGCCAAGTTGCGATTTTATCTAACCGCGATGGCGGCTGGGCATTGGTCAAAATGCCATCCGGAGAAATCCGCCGCTTCAATGATCGCTGCTTCTGCACGATCGGCCAAGTTGGCAACCGTGATCACATGAACGAAACATCCGGCAAAGCGGGCCGCACCCGCTGGCAAGGTGTGCGTCCTACTGTGCGCGGCATGACGATGAACCCAGTCGATCACCCGAACGGTGGTGGTGAGGGTAAATCGAAGTCCGGTGGTGGTCGCCAGCATTTGCTCAGCCCATGGGGCCATGCCAAGGGTCAAAAGACTCGCAACAAAAGGAAAACCACCAGTGTGTTCTTGGTGGAGTCACGCCACAAAAAATAATTTCACTGATTTTTAATTTCGTATTTTAAGCTCATGCCCCGCTCACTTAAAAAAGGCCCCTTTGTCGATCAAAAGCTGTTAGCTAAGATTGATGCCGTTGTCGCTGCTGGTTCTGATCGTAAGCCGATCAAAACTTGGAGTCGCAAATCCATGATCACGCCAGACTTTGTCAGTCACAACTTTGCTGTGCATAACGGCAAAACGTTCGTGCCGGTCTATGTGACTGAAAACATGGTCGGTCACAAACTTGGCGAATTTGCCCCAACCCGGATTTTCCGCAACCACGGCGGCATCGGTAAGAAGTAATTGAATTTTTTGACTGCAATTTTTTCCATGTTCTCCACCCGTCATCTTTCATTGTTCGCCGCCGCCTTTGGGCTGGTGGCTGGCAGTGGATTGTGTCTTGGCCAAGAGACGAGCATGGAAGATATGCAGGAAATGGTCATCGATCTTCAACGCCAGAACCAAGCATTGCATCGCAGCCTCGCCGAGTCGAACGAAAGCGAAAAAGCTGCTAGCGAGCAACTCGCCAAAGTCACCACCGGCCTTGAAGCATTGGGTAAAAATCTTCTTGACGGCGGAGAGGATCGTCTGGTGCAAGCCGCCAGCGATTTGAACATCGCGAATGAACGGCTCACGTTGATCGAAGCATCGGCCGCACGCTTGGCATCCGCCACCCAAGATTACGTCCGCACCGCCGTCGTTTCTGATCCAGATGCGCGGCAAAGAGTGGAAATTGCACTCAGAGAGCTTGACGCAGCGCAAGGACTGAGGCAAAAGCCACAGCCCGACGTGCGAAACGGAACGCTCCAGCAATCCCGTGTCGTCAGTCTGGATCAAGAAAGTGGCATGATGGTTCTCAATATTGGCGAAGGCCAAGGAGCGAGAATCGGCATGACCTTTCGCCTCCTTCGCGGGCAACTCCCGTATGGAAAAGCCATTTTAGCCGACGTCCGCAAGGGCGTCAGCGGTGCCTTCATCGAAACTCTCGACGAAATCACCGAATCCCCACGCATTGGCGATACCGCCATTCTCGAAACACAATCAACAGAGCAGTAACCACTCACGACCGTCGATCTATGGAAGTCAAAAGCACCACAAAATTCGTGCGCCTCTCACCGAAAAAAGCGCGCGATGTCGCCCGCGAAATTCAGGGTTTGGCCGTCTCAAACGCTCTCGATATTTTAACCTTCACGCCAAAGAAGGCTGCACAATTGATCGGTAAAACATTGAGAACCGCCATTGCCGATGCGGAAAACAATTATTCACTTGATCCCAGCACGCTGACGATCAAGGAAGCGGTGATTGGTGCAGGCCCGACGCTGCGCCGGTTTAAGCCACGCGCCAAAGGCTCCGCAGGCCCGATTTTAAAGCGCACTAGTCATATTTCGATCACGCTTTTGGGCGAACCACCGCAGAAAAAGAAGCGCGCACCGCGCAAAGCCGCAGCTAAGAAAGAGCCTGCTGCTGAGCCGACTGCCACACCTGATCAGCCATCCGCATAATCCATTTAATTTAACACGCAACCTTTCATCCCTCAGATCTCATGGGCCAAAAAGTAAATCCAATCGCCTTCCGTCTCGCCGTCAATAAAGATTGGCGTTCCAAATGGTATGGCAAAGGCAAAGAATACACCGATAAGTTGCACGAAGACCTTACGGTCCGCGCGTATTTAAAGAAGAAGCTGGTCAATGCCGGTCTCTCCCGCGTGGTCATCGAGCGCGCTTGGAATAGTGTGCGCGTCACCTTGCACACTTCGCGCCCAGGTTTGATCATCGGCCGCCAAGGTAAAGAAATTGAGGTGATGACCAAAGAGATTTCTGAGATTTGTAAGGGAGCACAGGTCAAGATCGATATCATTGAAATCCGCAAGCCGGAACTCGATGCGCAATTGATTGCCGAGCAAATTGCCGTGCAATTGGAGCGCCGTATTAGTTTCCGCCGCGCGATGAAACGCTCGATCCAAACCGCCATGGAATTTGGCGCAGAAGGAATTCGCCTGCGTTGTGCTGGCCGCCTCGGTGGTGCTGACATCGCCCGCGCCGAAGGCTACCGCGAGGGCAAAGTGCCGTTGCAAACGCTGCGTGTCCCATTGGATTATGGCTTTGCTGAAGCTCGCACTCTTTATGGAATCATCGGCATCAAATGCTGGGTGAACAAAAAAGAAGACGATGGCAATAGCAAGCCACCTCAAGGACGCGGTGACCGCGGAGATCGCAACGACCGCGGAGGACGCGGTGGGGATCGTCGCCAAAACTCACGCAACTAATAGATTCGGCCCACGCTTCAGACTACTTTTTTAACCATCATTTTTTACTTTAGGAGGATACTGCCATGCCATTGATGCCCAAAAGAACCAAATTCCGCAAGAGTCACCGCGGAAGTCGCGCCGGCAATGCCCAGCGCGGGACCACCGTTGCCTTTGGCGACTACGGATTGCAGACGCTTGATCGCGGCTGGATGACGAACCGCCAAATTGAAGCGTGCCGTATTGCGATCAACCGTTCGTTAAAACGGAAAGGCAAAGTTTGGATCCGTATTTTCCCACACAAGTCGATCACCTCGCGCCCGCCAGAAACACGGATGGGTAAAGGAAAAGGCGCTGTGGAAACTTGGGTGGCGGTCATTCGTCCGGGCAATGTGTTGTTCGAGATCGGCGGCGTCCCAGAGTCTGCTGCCAAAGAAGCGATGCGCCTCGCATCCTACAAACTTGGCATCCGCACCCGTTTGGTGACACGCAATCCAAGCGCATAAAATTTACCCGCATTTTTTAACATTCATCTGAATTCCGACCATGGCCAAAACGAAAGCCAAAGAAACCAATCAACTCACTGTTGATGAATTGAACATGCGCCTGCGCGATCTCAAGCAGGAAGCGTTCAATCTCCGCCTCCAAAGAGCATCTGGCTCGTTGGAAAATCCTGCACGCATCCGCACGGTGCGCCGCGAAACCGCCCAAGTGCTCACCGCCTTGGCCACCAAAACTGCCTAACACCCGCTTGCGCGCCAACTCCATTCTACTATGAGCGATACTCCACCAGACTCAACTGCTCACTTGCGCAAAACGCGCGTGGGAGTCGTCATTTCCGATAAAATGAACAAGACCATCGTCGTCGAGCACATCGCTCGGGTGCCGCATCCAAAGTTCAACAAAATCGTCAAACGTTCTAAAAAATACTACGTTCACGATGAGAACGGCCAAGCGAAGATTGGAGACCGCGTGAAGATTGTTGAAACGCGCCCACTCTCGAAACTGAAGTGCTGGTCATTGGCGGAAGTTCTCACTCATTGATTGGGCATCGCTCATATCATTTTTCAATTCTCATAATCTCAAATTTTATACTGTCATGATTCAGATGGAAACCATGCTCGTCGTCGCCGATAACACCGGGGCACGCAGCGCAAAAATGATTGGCGTGCTCGGCAAGCGCAGCCGCACCGCCCGTATTGGTGATGTGATCACCGCACACATTCGCGATTCGATTCCGACAGCTGCTGTAAAAAAAGGCAGCGTCGTCAAAGCGGTGGTCGTGCGCACTGCATACCCGATTCGCCGTCCAGATGGCTCGGTGCTGCGCTTCGATTCCAATGCAATCGTGATCATCGATAAAGATAATAACCCTCGCGGAACGCGGATTTTCGGCCCAGTTGCTCGGGAATTGCGCGAACGCCAATTTATGAAGATAGTTTCTCTTGCACCCGAGGTGCTTTGAGCCTACGCACCTAGCACACGTAACCGTTCACATTTAATTTTTTATTTCCATGAGCCGCATCAAGACCCACGTCAAAAAAGGCGACCAAGTCGAAGTCATTACTGGTAACCACAAAGGCAAGCGCGGCACCGTGCTGCTGGTCAAGGCAGCCAAAGGTCAAGTGATTGTCGAAGGCGTGCGCCAGATCACGAAAGCCACCAAAGCAACTGAAGCCAATCCAAATGGCGGCCTCAATCAAATTGACGGCCCAATCCATATTTCCAATGTGAAAAAGCTGGGCTAAAACCATCTGGTTTCCGCCCGCGCTTAAGCGAACTAAACGCTGACCCGCAAAAAAATGAGCACACCAATACTACAAAAACACTACAAGGAACAAGTCGTTTCCAAGCTGAAAGAAAAGCTTGGATACACCAATGTTCATCAAGTCCCAAGACTTGAGAAAATCGTCGTCACTTCCTGCATGGGAAAATCTGCGGACCGCAAGGTGGCCGTGGAGGATGCTGTGAACGAAATCCAAAAAATCACTGGCCAGAAGCCATCGGTTACTTTTGCGAAAAAGGCAGTCGCCAACTTCAAGCTGCGCGAAGGTGAGCAACTTGGCGCACGGGTGACTTTGCGTGGACCCCGCATGTGGGAGTTCCTCTATCGCTTTATCAATATTACCGCGCCTAACATTCGCGACTTCCGCGGGATTTCCCCGAAGTCCTTTGACGGCCGTGGCAATTATGCTTGTGGCATCAGCGATCAATCGATTTTCCCTGAAATTGAGATTGATCAGATCAAACGCACGATCGGCTTTGACCTCATTTTCGTGACATCAGCACCGACGGATTCGGAAGCACGCGAGCTGCTCATCGAGCTTGGTTTGCCATTCCGCGATATCAAAAAACCTGCGGAGCTTGTTGCTGCCGCTGCCAATTAAGCCGCACCACCTACTCAATAAGGAATTTTTTTATGGCAGTTCTTACCGATCCAATTTCAGATTTTCTCACGCGATTTAAAAACGCGGCCCGTGCCGGGAATGAGGAATTTTCCGCGCCGTATTCCAAGATCAAGGCAGACATTGCCCGCATTTTGCAAGAAGAAGGCTACCTTTGGAACTATGAAGTCGTCACCACGGGCAAACACCCGACGCTCAAGTTGAAACCAAAATTCATCGATGGCCGTTCAGTGCTTACAGATCTCAAGCGGATCTCGACGCCTGGCCGCCGCCACTACGTTGGTGCAGGCGAAGTGCCTCGCGTGATGTCCGGCCTCGGCATTTCCATCCTCTCGACCTCGAAGGGTGTGATGTCCGGCGGCTCCGCTAAAAAGCAAAACCTCGGTGGCGAATTGATCGCTAACGTTTGGTAATCATCACTCGTTAAAAGGAAAATACTACCATGTCACGAGTCGGACTCAAACCAATCTCCCTTCCAGAAAAAGTTGCCGTAAAATTAGACGGCCGCAACGTTGTCGTTGAGGGCCCTAAGGGCAAACTGGACTTCACTTTACCCGATGGCATCTCGTTGAAAAACGAAGATGGCAATGTGGTCATTTCACGTGCTTCTGAAAACCGCCAGCAAAAGGCACTTCACGGCACCGCTCGCAGCTTAGTTCAAAACATGATCTTGGGAGTTTCCCAAGGATTTGTGAAAGACTTGGAAATCCACGGGGTGGGTCTCCGTGCTGCCGTCAAAGGCAAGGATTTGGACCTTTCATTAGGTCGCTCACATCCATTGCTTCATCCCATCCCAGCTGGCTTAAACGTCACGGTGGTGGAGAATACCAAAATCAAGGTCGAGGGCGTCGATAAGCAGCTCGTTGGCCAATTCGCAGCTGAAGTCCGCCGCTACTATCCACCTGAGCCATACAAAGGCAAAGGAGTGCGCTACGTCGGCGAACACGTCCGCCGCAAAGAAGGCAAAAGCGTTGGCAAATAATCTGCCGCTAACCATATCAACCGCCCATCCATCACGCACCTATGAGCATGATCAATCGCAAATCGACACGCCAGCGCATCCATCGCCGCATTCGCCGCAAGGTGAGTGGCACTTCAGAGCGCCCGCGTCTCGCCATTTCTTATTCCAATCAACACATCTACGCCCAAGTCATCGACGATGCATCTGGGCGGACCATCGCCTCTGCCTCGACACTCGATTCATCCATCGAAAAAGCCGCTTCCAATGTGGAGAGCGCGCAAAAAGTGGGTGCCCTGATTGCCGAGCGAGCCAAGGGATCGAACATCAGCGCGGTGGTATTCGACCGTGGCGGTCACCTCTATCACGGGAAAGTCAAAGCCCTCGCCGATGCTGCTCGCGAAGGCGGCCTCCAATTCTAACTGTTCACGATCTCTTTTCTCAATATGGTAACAACTCCAGATTCTGATTCTCAAGCCACACCGGCACCTGCTGCCACACCGGCACCTGCTCCAAATTCATCCTACGGCCAACGCGGCGGTGGTGGAGGCGGCGGCGGCGGGCGCGGTGGTTCCCGCAATGGGCCACGCCGCGAAGAACGTGCACCACTCGTGGATAGCCAAGGCAATGAGCTTTCCGAAAAAGTCGTTTTCATCAATCGCTGTGCGAAAGTGGTGAAAGGTGGACGCCGGTTTAGCTTTTCCGCTCTAGTCATCACTGGCAACAAGCTCGGCCTAGTCGGGCTCGGTTATGGCAAGGCGAATGAGGTGTCCGATGCGATCAAAAAAGCCAGCGAAGGCGCGCGCAAAGTGCTCAAGCCGGTGACGGTCGTGAATGGCACCATTCCTCATGAAATTTACGCTGAATTCGGTGGCGGCAAAGTGTTGCTCAAGCCAGCATCTCCGGGAACTGGGATCATTGCTGGTGGCGGCGTGCGCGCCGTATGCGAAGCAGTCGGCATCCGCGATGTGTTAGCAAAGTCAATGGGATCCTCGAATCATGCCAACGTCGTCAAAGCAACGTTGAAAGCTCTCGGCCAACTCCGCACGCGCGATCAAGTTCTGATTGGACGTGGAAAGAAAAAGCCTGAGAAAGGGATCTAACCTGCAACTCGAATCGGCACCGTCCGGTTTGAAATTTTAAACTGATAACAACTGATCATTTTTATGGAACTTAACAATTTTAAGCCCAATCCCGGTGCCAAGCATCGTGTGAAGCGGCTTGGCTGTGGCGAAAGCTCGGGCCATGGTAAAACTGCGTGTAAAGGCAACAAGGGACAAAAAGCCCGCTCCGGTAGCGGCACTCGTGTTGGCTTCGAGGGCGGACAAATGCCTCTGCATCGTCGTTTACCAAAGCGTGGCTTTAACAACTATGACTTCCGCGATAAGACGGCAGTTTTCAACATTGGCGATCTCAGTGATTTATTCGAGGCTGGAGCGACGATTGATGAAGCGATTCTCCGCGAAAAAGGCTTGGTCAACGGTCGTTGCGATCGTGTCAAAGTGCTCGGCAACGGGGAAGTGACCAAAGCACTTCATTTGGTTGTCGAAGCTGCAAGCGCTTCCGCTCGTGAAAAAATCGAAAAGGCTGGTGGCTCCGTCGCGGAACCGATTGCTTGAGTCACCCCTCGGTGGCAGATTTAATCTCTGATGAGGAAGCGCAGTCCAGCGCTTCCTCATCGTCTTTAGGCACTCTTAAGTTTTTATCATCTAAACATCCATGATTTCCGCATTTCGTTCTATTTGGAAAGTCCAAGAACTTCGCGACCGCATTCTATTCACGATGGCGCTGATCGTCATCATCCGCCTCGGGGTGCACATCACTCTGCCGGGCGTGGATGCCAGTGTGATCCAAGCGTGGCTGGATTCCGTAGCGAAAGAGGACCCAGCGACGAAAGGCGGCGGCATCGGCGCGTTGTTGCAAGTGTTCTCCGGTGGCGGTCTCACTCAGGCGGGAATTTTTGCGTTGGGCATCATGCCCTACATTTCAGCATCCATCATGGTGCAGCTGATGACGGCGGTGGTTCCGAAACTTTCTCGTCTTGCTCGCGAAGATGGCGGACGCCAAAAAATCACGCAATACACGCGGTATTTAACGCTATTTATTGCCTTAGTTCAGGGCTATTTTGTGGCCAAATCGCTGACGAATCCGGGAAGCATTCCGTTCATGCAAGGGGTTGAGAGGTTTGGCGTCTTGGTGCCGGATCCGAGTGCTTTATGGATGGCGCTCACAGTGCTCACGATTGTGGCGGGGACGACGTTACTAATGTGGATTGGTGATCAGATCACGGAAAAGGGGATTGGCAACGGCACTTCGATTATCATCACGGTAAATATTATTGCTGCCTTGCCGGGAGCGTTGGTTGGTGCATGGAAATTTTTCGTGACGGGGGATAATGCGAATCCGTTCCAGTCTGTGATGATGGTGGTGATGATCGCACTGATGCTGATCGTGATTGCCGGCACCATTGCCATCACGCAAGCTCAGCGCCGCATCGCCGTGCAATATGCGAAGCGTGTGGTGGGCCGCAAACAATTCGGCGGACAGACGCAGTATTTACCACTTAAAGTCAACTACGCTGGGGTGATGCCGGTCATTTTCGCGACGGCGGTGCTTTCGCTGCCACCGATCATGTTAGGCATGATTCCTGCAATCGCTTCGCATCCATTTGTAGTAAAACTCAATAGCCAACTCGCAGGCGGCGGATGGATGTATTTCCTGTTAGGCGGCTTGGGAATCTTTTTGTTTTCCTACTTCTGGGTGGCGATGATGTTCCAGCCATCGCAGATCTCGGAGGATTTGAAACGCAATGGCGGCTACATTCCAGGTGTGCGCCCAGGCAAACCTACGGCGGATTTCCTCGATTTCACGATGACGCGTCTGACCTTTGCCGGTGCCATCTTTTTGGCGTTGTTATTCGTTCTGCCAGCGATCACTGGGGTCGTGGTCGGTTTGCCACAAGGGTCGCCGATTTTGCACTTTTTTGGCGGAACATCGCTGCTGATCATGGTCGGCGTGGTGCTTGATGTGATGCGCCAAGTGGAAACACAACTTTTGCAAAAACACTACGATGGATTTCTCCGCAAAGGAAAATTGAAAGGGCGTTATGACCGACTTGCTCCTATGAGCGGCGCGGCACCTCGCAATGCAATTGTCTATCTTTGGTTGACCATTTCTATCCTTGTGATCATTGCCGTTTGTGTGGCAATTTGGAACCGTGCCCATTGAAAAGGAAGCATCGCATACCGATCAAATCCGCGCGTGAAATTCAATGCATGCGCGAGGCAGGTGCAGCGGCATCAGCGATTTTGCAGGCATTGGCCAAGGCGGTGGAGCCGGGCCGCACCACGCGTGAAATTGATTTGCTCGCAGCAAGCTTGATTGAGCAATATCATGCGAAGAGCGCGTTTCTCGGCTATCGCGGTTTTCCGGGTTACACTTGCATTTCGGTAAACGAAGAGGTGGTGCACGGCATTGGTGGGCCACGGGTGATTCAGATGGGTGATATTCTCAAAATCGATGTCGGCATCGTCAAAAATGGCTTCATCGGTGATAACGCCACGACTGTTGCCGTCGGGGATATTCCGTTAGAAACGAGGCGCTTGCTCGCCGTGACCGAGCGTTCGCTATTTGAAGCGATCGAGTGGGCGAGGCCAGGCAAGCGATTGGCAGACCTCTGCGGCTCGGTGGCGGCATTTGTGGAGCCACAAGGATTTTCGATTGTGCGAGAATTTGTGGGGCATGGGGTTGGCCGCCGCCTGCACGAAGAACCTCAAGTGCCAAATTACAGGCCGGCGGGAAAATCGCCGATTTTAATGCCCGGCATGACGCTCGCCATCGAGCCGATGGTCAATGCAGGCGTGCCAAGCGTGCGGATTCTCGACGATGGCTGGACGGTGATTACCGAAGATCGTCGGCCTTCCGCGCATTTTGAGCACACCGTGTTGGTGACGGAAGGGGAGCCTGAAATTCTCACTTGGCGGCCGCGTGAAGCATTGCCGGAAATGCTTGGCTTGCCCGCGTGGTGAGTGAGCAATCTACGCATGTTTGGATTTTTTAATCGGAATATCGCTTGAATTCATGAGTGATTTGCAATTAATTCGCATTTATTCCAATGGATGCGCCAATGTTGAACTCGTCGAATTTTCGCGACCTTGCCGATGGTCTGCAGCAACAGATGTTTTTTTGGGGCCAAGATGTGATTGCGCCACAAGGAAATTTTTTGAAGCAGAGTGGATTTGAGCGAAGTGCGTCATTGGGACTGAAGGGCACCAGCCGTTATCGCATGCCGTGGCGAGATGGCGTGATCGAGCTGTATGGATCGTGTGCTGGGTGGTATCGGGAAAATGATGGCTTCGCTTTCATCCGCCCGTATCGCAGATGCTACGTATGGTTAGGTGGTGAAGAAACGCCGATTCCCGGGGCTTGGCAAACTGAGCAGCTCGACCTTCAAGCGGATCGTGGCGAACTCTATCAAGCATCGATTCCGTTCTTAGATTGGCTGCTCCACCACGAGGCATCGGTGCGAGCACATTTGGGCCAGGCTCATCGCGAAGAAAGTTTCAATAACTACCAAAAAGTCCCAAAAGCTCGCGCCTGGCTACCACCCGATGCCGCGCTCAAGTGGTTCACACAATTCCGCCATTTCCCCGAAAAATTGGAACGAGCGAGGGAGTTCAAGCGCTCGGATCGAAAATTGAACACCGCCAATCGTTATAACACAATCGCAGTCAATCACTTCCAGTAATCAGTAATCATTGGGTAATGCTGTAATGCTTTGTGAATGATTCAACATATAAAGGGAAATGGATCCGTTTCAAAGTAAGGGGTGCATTACCAACGGCTTATTACCAAAAGGCCAATAGCGAAGCAATGGAGAAACTCTATGCAAATCAAAGGCTTATAGGCAGAAATGTGGATGCAATTTTACTGTTTAACGGAAGTTCCAGCCAATTTACGTCACTTTTTCGCATAAAGTGTTCTATATGATTGAGTTTCAGCATTTTTTGCTTTTTTAATTGTAGGCAGAAAATTTACTTTTATTATCTTATTTTTCTTGTTTTATATTATTTTAAAGTTATTTTTATGTGGTCATGTTTATTTCACGTGTTCATTCCAAGGGAAAAGGCGACCGCCAATACGTTTCTGTGCTACTTCGGCAGTCCACGCGCGTCGGCAAATCCGTCGTCTCCAAGACCCTCGCCATTCTCACCGATCTGCCGGAGTGGCTCATCGCCGTCGTTGAAAATGCCGTCAAAATTGGCAAAGATGCACAGTCCATCGCCCAACTTGCCGATGCCGCTGATGGCCATCTGAGCCTGCGATGTGCTGAGTCCTTAGGCGCGGTTTTTGTGGTTCACGAGGTCGCGAAAGCCTGCGCCATTCCCAAAGCTCTGGGCACCAGCGAGGACGCCAAGCTCGCCCTCTGGCAAGTCTGCGCCCGCGTGCTTGCCCCCGCCACTTCCCTGCTCGCCATGGTCCGTCTCGCTGGGCGCTGCGCGGCTCCCGCTTTGTTAGGATTCAAGACCACATTCAACGAGGACGATCTCTATGCCAACGGCGCATGGCTCGCTCCACGACAAGCCAAAATCGAGGCAAAATTATGGAACGAAAACCCGCTCTCCTCGGCCCCATCCAAAAGCCTTTTTCTCTACGACGTCACCAGCTCCTACTTCGAGGGACAGCAGAACGCCCTCGCCGATTTCGGCTACAATCGAGACAAAACTAAAGGCAATAAACAACTTGTCATGGGACTCCTCACAGACGAATCAGGCGAACCTCTCAGCGTCAGCCTTTTCCCCGGCAACACCAGCGATCTGAACACCTTCAACACCCAACTCGAAAGCCTCAAAACCACCTTCGACCAACAACACATGACCCTCGTCGGGGACCGCGGCATGATCCGCAAACCCCAACAACTCGCCGCCAACGAAGCCGGCCACCACTTCATCAGCGCCCTTCATAAAGCCGAAATCCAGACCCTGCTCAAAGCCGGAGAAATTCAAATGAGCTTCTTCGACAACACCGTCCACGAAACTCAGCTCGAAGACGGACGCCGACTCGTCACCCGCTGCAATCCCACCCGCCGGGATGAAATCCAAACCGCCCGCAAAGAATTCGAAGAGCGGCTGCGCACATGGCTCGAAAAGGCCAACCTCTATCTGCTAGAACACCCCAAAGCACGCGTCGCCACCCAACTTAAAAACGGGACTACGCGGCTCAAACGAGGCCATCTCAACGCATGGCTGCGGCTTGAGACCCAAGAACGCGCCCTGTGCCTAATCGCGGACCATGGGCTGCTTGAGGAACATTCAAAGTTAGATGGCTGCTATGCGATTGTGACGGATTTAAAAGCATCGGTGGCAGATGCCCAAACCGTGCACGACCGCTACAAAGACTTAGCCAAAGTGGAAGCCGACTTCCGCACCCTCAAGCACGGGCATTTGGAAATCAGACCTTGGTATGTGGTTTCGGAGGCCAACACCCGAGCACACGCCCTCACCGCCATGCTGGCGCTCAAAATCCGGCGGCGATTGCAAAGTGCCTGGGAACCGCTCAACATCACCGTCGAAGAAGGTCTAGCAGATCTCGCGAACCTCTGCGTCATGGATTTTTACGAAACCACCACGGGCCAGACCGTGAGCCGCCAAATCCCCACTCCATCAGCCAGCCAAGCGAGATTGCTGGCCGCACTGGGTCTAACTCTACCAGACAAAGCCCCAGCCGTCGGTCCCGTTGTAGTCACGAGAGTGGAATTAAATCAGCTCCGAAAATCCGCTAAAAAACATTGATTTTTAATGATTCTCGGGACAAAAAACCGATGATTTTTTTTTGGAAGTTCCGGTTTAACACCAGTTCACGAGCTGCGCTGAAGTGCGGAAAGTCGAGTAACACACTGCGCGATTAGGTGAACATCTGGCTCGATAGCAGTGTATATAACCGTTGAATTTCAATCACTTATAAAAGTAAGGCTTTGAAGAATTGAGAAGAAAAGAGCAGATGATTCTCTCCGGAGTTTTTTGATGAAAGCCTGTTTGATTTCGGGACCATTCGCGCGCTTCATGCCAGCCCAAGCTCCAATAAATCATTGGATGTATTCCACTTAAACACTTTATATTGAATGAGGTGCACAATTGAAAAATAATATCAAATATTCCTTTGACATCTCACTTGTGAGTCGCTTATATGTTGCAAGTGGAATTTCAAACGGATTTTCCACTTCTGCTGCAAACTATTGTTCTTCTTCTCACTTCCATGAAAACTTCGTCTAAGTTTATTGTCTTAACTATTAACTTAATTTTCCCGGTATGCCTGCAAGCTGCTGTTACATTTACAGCCGGTGATGTCTTTTCTGCCTCCACTGGTAGTAACCCTGGCAACCTTGCCATTGTTGGTGACCTTAGTGTTTACAAAGGGCTCGATGTTGGCACCACCACGATTGCGTCATCCTCCTACCCGGCGATCAGCATCGATTGGTATAACGCTTCGGCACTGTTGAAGACTGCAAGTTTCGACATCTCTGATGGAAATAGCAGTTATCAATGGCGAGACAATTTGGCTGTGAGTGGTGGTGCTCGAGTAAAGATGAAGTTAGACCAAGACAATCTTCTCAGTTTGTATAACTCGTCTGGCACGTCTGCAAATATTACGCTCAATGGGCAGTTAGGGCAGATTCAACTCTCAGGTGCCGGAAGTGGCATCTATTCAGATGGCACGCCGGTTTTTTCGCTCGATGCCGCAGGTAAAGTTAACTTTGGCACCACTCGCCAATTCGCCATCACCAATACAACGCCTTCTACCAGTGATACCACAGGAGCTCTGACAGTCAGTGGTGGCTTGGGTGTGCGCGGGGAAATTTATGCTTTTAGAGATGCTTATATAAATCGTGTTAGAATTGGTAAGGGTGCAGGATTCATAAGTGCAGTAAATACCGTTGTTGGAAGAGATGCTCTAGCGGTTAATACATCAGGAAACTACAATTCCGCATTTGGATATTTATCACTTAGCACTAATGTAACGGGCCATTCTAATACAGCAATAGGACAGAGTTCACTATCTTCCAATACAGAGGGTGCGTGGAATGCGTCTGTGGGACTTAATGCTTCAAAATTAAATACTACAGGTAATTTTAATACAGCCATAGGGTCCGGCGCTTTAATTTCGAACGCGACCGGTGGCTCAAATATTGCAATAGGCAATATGTCTGGTGCCTTTGTAGCCGACGGCATCACTCCTCTTACGGATCCCGAAAATAGTATTTATATAGGCACAAGAGCCCGCGGCTTTAGCAATGATGATAACAACAGCATCGTCATTGGCAGTAGTGCCATCGGTGAAGGCCCTAATACCACAGTATTAGGAAATAAAGACACTCTTAAGGCTCACCTTTTCGGGCAAACGATTCTGTCAAACATGGCTTGGAAAAACGATCCTAACGTCATTCCATCAGCCGCGAATTCTAACTGCCAAGCTCTTGTCGTCGAAGGACACGCAGATTTAAAAGGTGACTTGAAAATTTCAAAAGGCCTCGTTGTGACTGGCAATACGAACATCCAAGGCGAGACCACTCTCAACGGTAAAGTGGTCATAGCTACGCCCCAAGGAGATATCTCAATGGGGATATTTAGCAATTAAGGCACAAGGGAATTTGGATGTTTATCTGAGCAGATGATTTAGCTGCATGCTTAACATC
Source organism: Verrucomicrobiota bacterium (assembly GCA_004294095.1). GTDB lineage: Bacteria > Verrucomicrobiota > Verrucomicrobiia > Verrucomicrobiales > Akkermansiaceae > Luteolibacter. The sequence continues at coordinate 6,610 of RDZR01000053.1, read as the reverse complement.
CTGTGGATTACTTTGTTTAAAACGCAGAATTTTTAACTTTTAACGATCGATTTTATGTTATTTCGAGGAGATTTTTCAAAACAATTACTCTCAGGATTTTTAACAGCGGCCCTCTTACTCTGCGTTACAGTAGGTGAAGCTCAGCAAGCAGGGATTGTTTTTACCTTAGGTGGCACGCAAGGCCCAGAAATCGAACCCTCATGGTGGAAAGCGCGTCGCGTTCTGGATCCTGACGCAGCTCCAGCGAACCGCAGTGTAGTGAACGTCGGCCAATTGAAGTGGATCACCCGTCAGTTGCACGAAGAGCTTAGCGCTTTGTTGCCAAATGAGGCGAATTTGTTTCCACTGAACGCTGCAATCCCGTCTTCTCCGAATGCGCTGGAACGAGTCATGCCCCACGATCCTAACTACATCAATTGGAAAGCAAGCAACAGTTCGGTAGCGACTCTCGGCCAACTCAAAAACTCAGCTGTCAAATTTTATGATGCTCTTTTCAATATCAGTCCAGCATGGCTGACAGATCAACTCAATCGCAGTGGTCATCCTAATGATGGACGCAAATACCCATGGACCAATGTCACCACCGATGATGCAAATCGCTCACCTGCCAATATAGGCCAGTTAAAATCAGTCTTCGCGCTTCGCCTTCGCGAAAGCCTCGATGATGATTTGCTACCAGACATCTTCGAACTTGCATTGATTAAATATGTTCCAGCATTTGCTGGCAAAACATTGAACGATATCACATGGAAACCTGGCGATGCTGTGATCTCGCTAAAAGGTCCAAATAATACCACCACGCCCACCACGACACTCGTTCCCAACCTGAACGGTTCAAAAAATGGCATTATTTCAGCATCTTCCCTGCTTGCGGAGCACCAACCAGTTGGCTCAGTCGGTGGCTCCTTCTCTGTTGGCGGTGATGGCTCAGCAAACTATAGTATTCCAATTAATATCCCGAAGGGAACTTCTGGAGTCGAGCCACAGATCGCGATCACATACTCAAGCGGCGCTGGCAATGGTGCTCTTGGCGTAGGCTTTGATATTTCGGGCTTCCAGCGCATCACACGCGGTGCCACCGATCGCCTCAAAGATGGATTTACGGATCCAGTTGATTTCGATATCTATGATCGATTTTTCCTAGATGGTGAGCTACTCATCGCCACCCAAAACGCCTCAGGCACTGCCGCCACCGTCACCGATTACGGTAAAGCAGGCACTGTCTATCAGACGGAAAACAACAGCTTCGCGCGCATCATTTCCCATGGCCAGACCGGCAGTGGCCCTGCTTACTGGACTGTCCAGACCAAAGCTGGCCTAACGATCGAACTTGGTAAATCCGAGTCCTCCAACGTCTCCAAAGGCGAACTGGCAGGCAAAGGCACACTAGTCTGGAATGTTAACAAAGTCAGCGACAATGTCGGAAATTACTACACTGTGAGCTATCAGTTCGACCACGCCAATAGTGGCCCGCTCGACTACCGCCTCGCCCAAGTCCACTACACCGGCAACGGCAGCTCCAACCCCTATAACGAAGTCCACTTCCTGTGGGAAGATCGCCCGGATGTCGCCGCAGGCTTCGTCCATGGAGTCAAAGTGGACAACCGCAGACGCCTACAGCGCATCGAGATTAAAACCCAAGGTCGCACCCTCTACTATTACGAGTTGGGCTATACCAAAAACCTCGCTAACAACGCCTCCCAGCTCACCACTCTCACCCGCTGCATTGATGCCAATAACAAAATGCCTCCTACCAAATTCAACTGGGCGAGGGAGGCTTTGCCTAACCCAGATAAATGGAGTTATTTTCCTCAGAATGCGCAAAATACTTACTCTGTGACCACACAGCATTCCGGTCGTGGAAATCAAGTTTCTGTGGAAACAAGAATAAATACTTATGATCCGCATAATTTTTTTACAGGGGTAGATCGTATTAGTGGATCCCAAGTTAATGGATTTATTGATTTCAATGGGGATGGACTATTGGATAGAGTGAGTGAGTATGATTATGGCTTGACTAGAAGTGAGTTCGACAGGGAGTCAGGAGGACTTTGGGTCGCATTAAATACGGGGAATGGGTTTGCGAAAGCTTCTAATTGGTTTAATGGCGCTAAAAACGCATATTTACAAAATAGGGTTATTGTAGGAAGAATGGGAGCGACGCAAACTATAACTCAAACGCATCAAGACCCACAATATTATTTTGTAGCGCCTTATTTAACGGGTCGTGATTCAGGATCCCAAGTTAACGGATTTATAGATCTGAATGGGGATGGGTTAGTGGATAGAGTAAGTAGCTACAACTACCAAGACATTCCTGAATTGATAAATATCTCCAAAAATGGAGGTCTTTGGGTATCTATTAATACAGGCAATGGTTTCCTCAAAGCTACCAACTGGCAAAAAGAAATATCAAATAATAAAGAGGACAATTATTTCTCATGGGTTCACGATGGTAGCAAAATAAATGCCTTCGTAGATCTTAATGGTGATTCTCTTCCTGACCGTGTATCTTACAGAAATCATGTAACTGGTGAAATTGGTCTTTGGGTTTCGCTAAACACAGGCAGCGGGTTTCAACCTGCTAAAAAGTGGTGGGCTAGCACAAAAGAAGAAGATAACTACCCCGAGTGGGGTGATAAAGATGGCAATCAATTTAACGGTTTTATCGATTTAAATGGAGATGGACTTCTTGACCGTGTTTGCCATCGAAAGTATATAGCGAATGGAGCTGAGGGAGAGTTGGGTCTATGGGTCTATCTAAATAATGGTAACGGCTTTGATTCGGCCGCCTCTCCATGGTGGTCGAGCAAAAAAGAAGAAGATAACTACCTCGAGTGGAAATATGAAGGTTCCCAAATTAATGGTTTTTATGATCTCAATGGTGATGGGCTTCTTGATCGTGTCTGCCATCGAAAGTATTTGGAGAACGGAGCAAACGGTGAATTAGGTCTCTGGGTTTCTCTTAATACTGGCAAGGGCTTCGATGCTGCTACCTCATGGTGGTCAAGCACAGAAGAAAAAGATAACTACCTCGTGTGGGAATACAAAGGCGGACGCGGAGATAACGGTAAAAATAATGGCTCGAAGCTAAATGGTTTTTATGATCTAAATGGAGATGGACTCCTTGACCGTGTTTGCCATAGAAAGTATTTAACGAATGGAGCCGATGGTGGATCGGGTCTATGGGTATCTTTAAATAATGGCAGCAGTTTTGATGTAGCCACGAAATGGTATTCCAGCACGGATTACAGAGACTGCTTTCCAGATTGGTATTATGAAGGCTCTACATTATCAGGTTTCATGGATTTCAACGGTGATGGTCTTTTGGATCGTATGGCTCACTACAACTATAACGGCCCTGAGAAATCCTACGGCCTTTGGGTATCCCTCAATACCGGTAATGGTTTTTCCGATGCTCAAAAGTGGTATAATAGCACCACTTACCACTCTAATAATTTCCCTTCTTGGGTATCTGAAGGGTCTTATGTCAACGGTTTCCTAGACCTCAATGGAGACGGCCTTGTCGATCGCCTTCAGAACAGTTTTTTTGACCGCAATAATGTCGAATTCAACACAGGCTCTCCATTTAGCAGCGATCTCCTCCCCCAAGATCTCGGCCCCCGCATCACATCCATTGTCGATGGTCTCGGCGCGGAAATCAAAGTCGAATACAAGCGCGGCAGCCTTCCCGAGCTCGATGATGCAGGGCGCCGTATTTATACTCCTGCTGCCTACAACGCCACCGAGGCTGCCGCTCGCATTCATGCTGTCAATGGCGCAGGCTATCTCGTCTCCCGCTATGCCGAGCAAAACGGCCTCGGCGGCTACCGTTGGAAGTGCCAATACTATGGTGAGCGTAAAGTAGATGGCGCAAACAATGTCGATCTCGGCTTCAAATGGATCGAATCCATCGACGAGCAGAGTCAAGCCGGCAGCGTCACCGTTTATTCCCAAGCATTCCCCTACCAAGGCAAGCCGTTGGAATCCATTTCTTACCTTAAGGACAGCAGCGGCAACTTCATTCTCACTTCCAAGGAAAACTATGCCTACGAGAAGCACTCCGACATTCCCGGCGTAGGAGGCAAAATCCGCTTTTCTTACCAAAGCTCCACCACCAGCGCCAGTTGCGTCCCAGAAGGCCCTCATGCTGTCACTGGCACTCTTGCCACCAACATCTCGGGCAGCCGCAGCTACCTTGCCAACATCCTTTCAACCGCCACCCATAGGAACAACGCCTTTGATAGCTTCGGTAACCTCCTCGCCACCACGACCACCAGTTCGGATGGCTTTACCACCAGCAGTTCTAATACCTACGCTTCCCCCGTCAGCGATCTCGGCAGGTGGATTCACGGTCGCTTGAGCAGCGCCACCGTCACCAAAACCGGCCCCGCTGGCTACACCCCCATCACCAAGACCAGCACCTTCACCTACTACACCGATGGCCCCTTTGTCGGCATGCTCAAAACCGAGATCGCGGAGCCTACCAACGCCTCCGCCGTAGAGAAATCCTACACCTACGATCAATGGGGCAACAAAGCCTCCACCACCATCCGCGCCCTCAATGGCGACCAGCCACCGCGCACCAGCTACGTCAAATATGATGCCACCGGCCGCTTCCCCGTCGAGGAATGGAACGATCTCGGCCACAAATCTACCCATTTTTACGACAATACACGCTCCCTTCACCTCGCCTCCACCGGCCCGAATGGCCTTACCACTCGTTACTTCTACGATGCTTGGGGCACTCGCATTCTAACCCGTGGCCCCGATGGTTCAGAGGTCGCAGAAATCACTCGCTACGCTAAACCTTCTGACGTCCCTGATGGCACTTACTTGGATCGTCAAAGCATAATCTTCATACGCAAAACTCAAGGCACCGGAGCCGCCGCCACCACCGCCTACCTCGATGCCCAAGGCCGCGTCCTCATGTCCTCCGCCGAGAGCTTCGATGGCCGTCTTGTCTTCTCCCGCACCGATTACGATGTCCGCGGGCGGAATTTTCGCCAGTCCCAGCCATTCTTCCTTGGCGTGGATGGCCGCACGGACATCCGCTGGTCCAGTGTCGAGTTCGACTTCGCAGATCGCCCCTGGAAAAACATCTCCCCAGATGGCAGTTTCAGCACCGTCAGTTTCCAAGGCTTCACCACCGTCGCCACCAACTCCCTTGGCCGCAAACAAACCCGCATCGTCAACGCCCAAGGCTGGCTCACCTCCGCCCTCGATAACGATGGAAACGCCATCACCTACACCTACTCTGTCGATGGCAAACCCAAATCCACCATCGCCCCCGGCAGCCGCCCCATTACCACCAATCTTGATATCTTTGGCCAAAAAACCTCGATGACCGATCCCAACGTCGGCACCTCTTCCACCGAATACTATTCCTTCGGCGAGGTCAAAAAATCCACCGATGCCAAAGGCGCAACCACTGAGGCCACCTACGACATCCTCGGCCGCCAAAAAACCCGTATCCTCAAAAACCCCGGTGGCAGCCTCGATTCCACCACCACCTGGACCTACGACACTGCCCCCGGCGCAGGCCTTGGCCAGATTCACAAAGTGGAAATGAAAAACGCCTCCGGCACCACCACCTACCTCTCATCCATCCGCTACGATTCCCTCGGCCGCCCTACAGAAACAATCACCACCCAGCACGGCGAGACCTTCCGCACCGCAGTCACTCACGATACCCAAGGACGCCCCCTCACCGAGACCGATGCCGGAGGTCTCACCATCCTCCACGAATACAACGCCCGTGGCTTTAAAATCGGTATCCGCGACTACTTCACTGGCCAGCTCTATTGGAAACCACTCGAGTATGATGCCTCCGGTCGCCTAATCCGCGAGGAACTCGGCAATGGCGTCGTGAACACAAACTCCTACGACCAAAAGCGCGGCTTTCTCCTCGGCAACCAAGCACTCAAAAATGGCACTGTGCTCCAAAACATGAGCTATGAATGGCATAACGATGGCACGCTAAAAAAACGCGCCGATCTCCGCGCCAGTCTCTCCGAGGACTTCATCTATGATTCTCTGAACCGCCTCACCTCCTCCCAAGTCTTTTCCATGGTATTCAGACCTGACAAACCTGGTGAGCCGAGATTTGTCCCCAATCAATCTCCTCTCAGCTATGCCTACGCCACCAATGGCAACATCACCTCCAAGGCCAAAGTCGGCACTTACAGCTACGATTCCGCCGCCCGCCCGCACGCCGTCACCAGCATCGCCGCTCCTAACGGCACCACCCGCGCCTTCGAGTATGATGCCAATGGTGCCTTCACCATTGAGCGCCGCAATGGCCAACAATACCGCGAAGTCGTCTGGGCTGCTCATGAAGACGTCAAAGAATTTCGCCTCAATGCCGGCCCCCGCGTCCTTAAAATCGATGGCACAGAACTCTACGCCGCAGGCCGCACCACCACCACCTTCGAGTATGACGCCGGCTTCGCCCGCAGCAAAAAAATCACCGAGCGCGATCGCCTCCAGCGCGAAGTCACCCTCTACCTCGGCAGCTACGAGCGCATCACCACCGAGAGCCGTGCCAGCGAAAATCTCTCCTACACCCTCCAAAAAACCGAGCATCGCCACAGCATCGGCGGCCTTGCGC